>NZ_CFHTQA010000004.1:0-133489 GCF_984394615.1 Spongiibacter sp.
CGAAAACCTGCAGGGTGGGGTTCTGCGCCACGGTCCGCGAGAGGGCATTGGCAAGCGTGAGAGGTACCTGCTCGGCGTACGCAACAGTGCCCGCCAGGGTTAGCACGAGAAGACACAGCAAGGTGTTAAAAAATTGACGCGGTATTGCCCGCAGCCCATTTTTAATGGGCATTCCAAAAAACATGAAACTACTCCTACGCAAGTCTAAATGACAGTAATTCCCCGGGTTGGGGAAAGTGCTCGCAGGATCAAACGATAGGAGGGCGGAAAGGAGAGGATTGATCGACAGAGGAAAAGCGGGCCCGGTAACCCGTCAGGCTTTTCTCCGGCATATTGCCCAAAGCGTCAGGCAGGTAACCCATCGATAGCATATGGCAGTGCCCATGGCATAGATCACATTGCACGAATGAGTCGCCGGAATCGTCCGGCGCGGCGGGAGACTGATTGCCGATCGTGTCGGCTGGCTCAATATCCGAGGACTCAGTTAAAAGCTCAGCATCATGGTGAACCACTCCCGGATTGTAAAACTGACCCATATCAGCAACAGACACCACCGACTGCAAAGCCATCAGGAGCATCATTGCCATTATGAATCTGCGTCTAACCACGCCAGTTATGCCCAAACAAAAAGGAAGGGAAGTCTAGCGGCACAGCAATTGCCTGTAAAGTCCTCTACGCATTCGGGGGCTACGTTCAGCGCCAAGACATTTACCAAGACCATGAAACGGTTGTCCGTGAGTGCTGGATAAGCTCTATTCATTGGAGTTTTTCCTTTGATTAGCGACTAATATCCAGATTCATTTATTATAGATCGTCAAGTCCCAGCGGTCGGTTGGATGGTTTTTTACCGGGTCAATTTGCAAATCGGCCGCCTGCCACCAGTATTTTCCCAGCCATTGTGATGCGGGCAGAGCGCCTGACTAGACAGCAAATTGAACGGATCGTGATATCCGCGACCATTTCGAACATTACCAGCAGCGTACAGCAGAAGACCGCCAGCAGGAGCGCGAACAATCCCGTTCAGTTAACCAGGGGCTGAAGGATCAGATTCAGGATCTGCAACACCGGCTCGCTCAGGCAGAGTCGAGAACGACAGAGCTATTTGACGCTAATGCGCAGTTACAACGCAATGCTGATGAATTAAAACAGGCCAATGCGGTGCTACGCAGCGACTTGAACGGCAAGATAGAAGATATCCAGAAGCTGAAACACGAGCATGAAGAAGCCGTGACGAAGTGCCGGGAATACCAGTATAAAAATGACCAATTGACGGAAAATATGGCAGTGCTCACCGCTCAGAAAGCAGATGTCGATAAGCAAGTGGCCGTGTTGTCCCAAGCTATGGAGACCGTCAAAGCCGAATTGAAAACTGCCCAAGACAAAGTGATGTTTCTGACGGACGAGAACAAGGTGATTCTTCAGGAAAAGGCGGTGATCCAGGGCCGGTTTAAACAACTTCAGGAATCGCTATAGTTTCATATCAGATAGGATAGAAGTGGCTAATAGCAACGCTTTTACCGCCCTAGCCTACCCCTCATCGCGGAAATCCCCCTGGTGAGCCAAGTTGGAATCTGCCTTACTTGGAATTAATACGGAATTGCTGACAGTAACCATGATTTCATTGACAAGCTTTGTTGGATCGATAGCTACTGGCCGTACAGTGGAATAGAAACGTTACATAACAGAGGCCGCTGCCTGAGTTTATCTGTTATATTCATTATAATTATCAATAAGTTGTGATGCTATGGAAGTTTTATGCTCTATATGTCGAAACACCCCCACTATTGATTTAACTATTGCGGCCGTAAACGCCCCGTCCGCCTTCGTATACTTGGGCATTAGGTTCCCTCTAAAAATGTTGCAGCGCTGGGGTGTCTTTACTGAGTTGCAGCGTTGTTTTGCGAAAAGTCGGCCATATCCAGATGGTTCAGGTTAAGTACACCGTGCTGGACGGCGACCAGTGTCGCCATCGCACGATTTCTAATCCCGAGTTTTCGGTAAATTTCTTTCACGTATCCGTCTACCGTGTACATGCTGATAGATAAGATATTTGCAATCATCTTGTTGCTCTTACCCATCGCGAGTTCTTGGAGCACCTGGCGTTCGCGTGGCGTGAGGGGCAGCGGTTTTGCACTGGAATACGGGGTATTAGCGTTGTCGAGGGGCATTTTGGCGATCACTTTTTCGTTGCGATTGCCGAGTATCTTCCCCTGTGAATACGGGGCTGACAAATGAATAATTCAGCGCTTTCAGATTAGATTATCTTATCCGACCATTCTTTGGCGATGATGCCTGCTACCCACTGATGGAAGTCCTGAATGACTTGATCACCCTGATGCTTGTTGCTGTAGGTCAAAAAACATTCACCGTGTCGGGTAACTTTCTCGACCATTGGCAGCACCAACTCATCGTCGCTGCGCATGAATTGGTAGGACGTGGGCAGGTAGCCCATTGCGACGCCGATGTTGCTCTTCGCGGCCTCAATACTCGCCTGCACCGTGCTGACTACCAGCTCATTCGCAATATCCGGAAGCAGGCCCCACTGCGTTTGCCATCGTGGCCATTGGTAAGTGTCGTTGGCGATTTTAATGATCCGGCAGCCGCTGAAATCGCCGGCGCTCAAGCCGGGGTGTTCAGCGAGGTAGCTCCGTGTGCAGATGGGCGTCAACGAGATTTCTACCAGGGGATGGTAGGTAAGCTCGGGCTCATTGCCACATTCGTGACGGATAGCGACGGTGGTTTCCGACTGCTCCAAATCGACCCGCGAGACATCGGAATCGATCTGGATTGTTAGCTCTGGATATTTCGCCTGGAACTCGTGGATGTTGGGAAACAGTAACAGTGTTGCGATATTTGGCAGGGTATTGATGACAAAACGCTGCTTTTTCCGCTCTTTGCGTACAGCCAGTGTTGCGGTATCAATCAAGTCCAGACCGCGTTTGACGTGCAGATAGTAGCGTTTGCCTTCTGCCGTCAGGGAGATTTTGCGATTTTCCCGTTTGAACAGCGCCACACCCAGATTTTCTTCCAGCGCTTTGATCTGGTGGCTGACTGCCGGGGGCGACACAAACAGTTCGTCTGCGGCATCTTTGAAGCTTAATCGGCGAGCGGCAACTTCAAAAACACGAATCAGGTTAAGTGAAGGCAGGTGCGGTGTGGGCATACGATACGACTCAACGATACAGCAGGCTAATCTATACGAGTGTTGCGGAATAACAACAAGAATATCCTAATGTTACGCGCGATATCACCCTGCACGCCGCAGATGCCGAAATGCCCCACTCCCCTGTTGCTTAGGCAGACCATCACCCTACTCACCTCCACGCCCCAATGCTCGGCTGAGGCGCTGCGCAAGTGCCGACATCGCGCACAGAGTAACGCCGGATACCGCCCCCCATAAATGGGCCTCGGTAGCGACTCGCATGCCTATCAGCAATTCCGTGCTGCGGGTATCCAGCAGTCCGCTTTGTTCCAGTACGATTTTTGTCAGGAGCAGCAACAACAGCACTGGGCCGCTTATCGCATGTTCGCGCCACAGCCAGATGCCGATGACCACGCTTAAACCATGTAACACCCCGGACAAGCCCACATAATGCTCCAACTGGGGCTCCATCAGCAGGAGAAATCCGCTTGAGAGCAGGGCTATGACGATCACGACCGGCAGGAGGTAATTCCTGTTTTTGTCGGGAATCAAACCGGCGAGTAATATCAAGGCAGCGAGATTCATCGCCATGTGTATGAGGTTCGCGTGAACAAAGTGTCCGCTGATTAGCCGCCACGGCATGGCGGCCAGAATGGCCTGGCGTTGATAACTCAACTCGGTTACGCCGCTCTCTGTTACTAGTTGCAGCACTATCAGCAAGGCCGCGATTCCCAGCAGCGCCGGATATGGCCAGTTATTTTTCAACACACATTTCTCAACACGCGCCCTTTAGCGCTCATTTCCAGAGCCCTCAGTAAACACCGAATACTGCCCAGCGTGACCTTAAGGTGTCACATATGCGCGTCAGACTACAGCGGCGTTCTCGGTAGAACGCCCCTTTGCGAGTCGCCGCCGAGATCTGCTTCACACCGCCCCAATATACATGACGAGGTCTCTCCGGATGACGTTTCTGCGCGCAGTCATAACGATGTGCAGGCTGCTTATCGCCCTTTCTCTAATTGCCCCCAGCCATGCCGACACTACCGCGCCACTGCCCTTTCACGGCTGGACGCTGACGCATGACGACATGGCCTACAATTTATCGGCGATAAGCAGAATGCAAGAATTCGGCGTGACACATGTTCAGCTCTCTCACCGCATTGTCACACGCGTCGACCAGTTCCAGTCAGAACCAGAGGTCGTAGATCGCGTCCGGACACTGGCCAGTGCCATCCATAGTCAGGGTGGCCAGGCGATTGTCTGGATGCAGGAGCTTAACACCTCAGATACGCTCTCTTACTGCTTTGACCTGGACGGTGAGCAGATGCAGGAAAAAATGCAGGCCTACCGGGATGCCCTGACAGCCGCGCCGGAAATAGACGGTGTGATGATTAGTTTCGGCAGCGCGCCGAGCGAGTTGCAGTACGTGCTTCCAAGCTGCAAGCCATTGGAGTTTGCACAGCCCAAGGCTCGTTACAAAGCCATCATCGAGGCGGTTTCTCGTGTGGTCATGGATGAGTTCGGCAAGCAGGTGTATGTGCGAACCTTCTATCACAAGGGACACGAGATACCGATTCTTCGCAATGCCTTGCAGGAAACCAAGCGGCCCATTGTGGTGATGTCTAAAGCCGAACCCAATGATTTCGAACCCTATTACCCGCTTAATCCCTTAATTGCCGACGTCGGCGATCACGATCAGTTTTTCGAGCTGGATTGCGCCGGGGAATACTGGGGGCGTGGAGCGCTTCCCTTTGTTGCGATCGAGTACTTCGTACAGCGCTATCGCGAAGCCGCCCAGCGTCAAGCCACGGGCAAGGGCCGCTTTATTGGATCAACGTGCCGAGTCGACCGCTACGAATACTCAGCACTGGAAACCCTGAATGAAGCCAATCTGTTTGCGCAGGCTCAGCTCGTTCGCGACCCCAGTGTGAGCGCGCAGACGATTCTTCGTCGTTTCGTGGAATCGCAGTACGACCTCCCTGTGGGCAGCGATGAGCACCACGTGCTGGCCGACATTCTGCGCCGCACTTATTGGATTGGTCGAAAAATGTACTACGCCAAGGGGGAGTGGGCGTTCAAGAAAGGGAGCGACCTCCCGTCCAGTAATACCGATGCCCTGGGCAATATGATCGACAAGAGCATCTCTCAGTGGGAGCCCGCCTACACGCCGATTACCGCCGCCCTGCTCTCACCCGGCCGCCAGACACTGCAGGAGCTGGGGCAGGAAAAGTTTGAAGCCAGTGACCTCGCGCGGCGAAATCTTGAGGCCCTGGAGCAGTTACGGAGTGCGCTGCAGCCGAGCGATTACACAGCGATCGAGACGCTATTGCTGAAACAGCGAATCGCCGCGGACATTTGGCGGCATATGTCCGGCGCGGTGTTTGCTGCGCGCAGTTTGAACCTGGCGTCGTCGAACTGGGCCGCTTGGCATCTCGAGCAGATGGAAGCGATTGCCCAGCAGTTGGACCAACAGTCCTACCCTCAACTGGCCGATAATACGTATCCCTTCCCTAGCGACGACGTTCGGGCGTTTGTGGAGAGCGAGCGTCGGTTCTTGTTGGCTACCGCAGCCTCCCCGCTGGAACAATTGACTATCAGCATGATTGATATCGTGCCTAGCACTAGCAATTCCCTCACGCTGCGCTGGTTGGCGGAACCCGATACCCAGTACCGCATTGAACTCAGCCAGCAACTTCCCAACTACACGACCGAGATAGCGATCGACGGGACGACTGAGGCCCTGCCGAGCCTGAATGACTTTACGATTACCGATCTTGAGGCGGACTCGCCGTACTGGTTACGCATCACGGCCAGCCGCGGCGAGGAAACGGTGAGCTCTGGCGATTTTCCTGTCTGGACCTTGAGTGCGCTCGATGAGCAAGATTCCGGGACACCGTCACCGCAGGCGCGCTCGGCATCGGGTGGCGGCGCACTGTCACTGTGGTTCCTTATCAGCTTGGCAATGATGCAATGGGCGCGCCGACGCGGGCCTTAGTCTTAGGGCCTTAGTCGTAGCGCGCGTCCCGCCCCACCTGGGCAGCACACTTCCCCCTGCGACCGACAAGCGCGTAATATTGCTCAGGACTTTCCTGTCAAAAGGCGTTGTTGATATGTCACGTGGAATGAAAATCTATGCGGCTCTGCTCGTGGCGCTGGGCGGGTTTATCGTATTCAACATATTTTTCGAGCCGTCAGATGTCAGGGCGCTGAATGCTACGCTGAAACAAGATGAACAACTCAGCAGCTACCCCTACACCTTTCGCGTTTTACGCCTGAAAGATCGCGTGGCGACGATGACATCCCCGCGCTCGGCGTCCGTCCCCGTACCGATGATTATCAGCGTCATCGAGCCGGCGCTAAGCGGCATATCCGTCAACGACGAGCGTTTCTTTGCGGCTCAACAACGCCTTGCCGACATCCAGTCGAGAGCGCATACACTGGTCACCGCCAGCCCCGACGTCGACCGCGTTATATGGGCCTTGGACGAAGCCTGGCTTCAATCTCAGGGAATCACACTGCCCCGCTAACGCCTTGCCCGCGCTACGGCGTTCGTGGGACAAGGGCAATAAAGTAGTTGCTGCTTTGCTAGCAACCGTGTCGCCTCGTGGAATCAAGCCGATGCGTATGAAAGAAAAAGGCTGGGGACGTCTGGGATCAGATTAGCGGGAGCTAGTAGTCGGCGTCACTTTGAAAACGGAGCAACACATCGCGATCAATGCCGCTGCCACCCGCTTCTCCGTCCGAGCCAAAGCTTGTCAGCTCGAAAGAAGGCGGCGCGTCGGAGCTATCGTAGCGATAGGGTCGCTGCCAGGGATCTTCAAGCAGGTTGGCCCGGCTCAAGTAGGGCCCCGCCCAGTTGGGTGCCAGCGGGGCTGTCTGAGGGGGCTGCAGCAAGGCGCTCAGGCCTTGCTCCGCGCTGGGGTAGCGCAGATTGTCCAGTTTGTATTGGTGTAGCGCTAGCGAGATACGTTCGAGATCTGCTGCGGCGTGGTGGTGCATTGCCTCTTCCGCGCGGTGCTTAACCAAACTACTTACATAGATAGCAAGCACCGCAACAATAACGAGCACCCAAATCACCTCGCGACGGGTAATCCCCGCCTGGCGGCGCGCGCAGACACAGTAAGACTCGGACATTTACAGCTTGACTCGGGTTCTCCCGCACACCGAAACGGTAAGAAACCGCGCCAGTTGATCGGGAACGGCTGCCAGTTCAATTTCAGTCAGAAGGTTTGACCACTGGTCGGATGATAACTTCCACGGACCGGCAAAACGCTGCCAAATTTCCGCTTTTCTGGCAGGGGAAATTTCCACTGAATCGACGCCGAGAAGACAAACACCTCGGAGTATAAAGGGGAATACACTGCTTTCGATATCGGTGCCGGCAGCCATGCCGCAGCAGGCCACAGCGCCTTCCGGGCAGATCATTTTCAGCAGATTACTCAGTGGTTCACCACCAAGCGTGTCAACAGCGGCATCAAACTGGGGTTTGACCATCGCCTTTTTCGCCGCATCGTCAAACAAATCAGGTGAACAGCATTGATCCGCGCCAAGCTGCTTCAGCATGGGATATTGCTCCCCCTTGCCGCTGATCGCCGTCACTCTTGCGCCGAGATGACTGAGCAGCGCGACGGCGATAGAACCGACACCGCCACTGGCCCCGGTCACTGCGATGCGCAGACCCTGAAGTTCGCCTAACTGGCGCTGCAATTTGTCGACACAAAGTCCCGCTGTGAGACCTGCCGTCCCCAGGCCCATCGCTTCGGCAGCATCCAGGCCTTCAGGCATTTTCAGCACCCAGCTTCCCGGAACCTGAATTTGTTCCGCCAAGCCGCCGTCGGTATTCATGCCGAGGTCGTAGCCGGTAACGATGACCTTATCGCCCACCTGAACGTTATCGCAGGTAGAGGCCACGACCTCGCCTGCGGCATCAATGCCTGGTGTGTGGGGGAAATTACGGGTAACCCCCTTATTCCCGGCGGCAGACAGTGCATCTTTGTAGTTCAGCGATGAATAGGCAACCGCAACCCGCACCTGTCCCTCTTCGGGCTCGGGGAAGTCACTTTTATCAATCAACTCTACGCGGTAGCTACCCTGCTCTTCTCGAACCTGAATGGCTTTGAATGACATATCGCCCTCCCGTAATCAGCCGTGGAAGCGGCTGCTTCGCAGCTTATCGATAACGCGCCACAGCCCGCGATCAACTGCCCCTTCAGCAGCCAGGCCCAAGCGTTCTTGCAAACTGCGCTTGTATTTGAATTTAACGGCATAAATATCTGCTTCATCGCGCTTTTCAAGCAAATAGTCGTCGCTGGTTGAAAGGCCGTCAATCAGACCTTGGTCGACGGCCCGGCGGCCATACCAGACCTCCCCGGTAGCGATGGCGTCGATATCCAACTGCGGACGGTGCTCTCCCACAAACTCTTTGAACAACTGATGGGTGTCTTCGAGTTCTTCAATGAACTTTTTCCTGCCTTCTTCCGTGTTCTCACCGATCATCGTGAGTGTGCGCTTATGCTGACCAGCCGTATGCAGCTCAACATCGATATCGTGTTTTTTCAGCAGGCGATTGAAATTGGGAAGCTGGGCAACCACACCAATGGAGCCGATAACGGCGAACGGCGCGGCCAACAGGCGGTTGCCGATACAGGCCATCATATAGCCGCCACTGGCGGCCACGCGGTCTATGGCAATGGTCAGCGGGATATTCTTGTCGCGCAGGCGTTGCAATTGTGATGCGGCCAAACCATAGCTGTGCACCAGTCCGCCGGGGCTTTCCAGGCGCAGCAACACTTCGTCCTGTGGCGTTGCAAGCGTCAGAATGGCGCTGATCTCATGGCGCAGACACTCGACCTCTGACGCTCGAATATCGCCGTCGAAGTCGAGAACAAACAGCCGTTTCTTGTCGGATTTCAGTTTGCCTTTGCGCTCTGCTTTCTCGTGCTTGCGCCGCTCCTTGCGCAGCTTTTTATACTGCTCATCATTCATCAGCGCATAGTTCAGGGTGTCCTGCCAGTCTTCAAAACGTTCGTGAAGCCGACTGACTTCTATGTGCCCGTCTTCGTTTTCGCGCTTGTTGCGCTGGGACAACGAGCTGATCAAGCTGATAAGAATAAGGATAAAAACCAGGCCAGTAATCGCTTTAGCGAAGAACAGACCGTACTCAAGCAAAAAGTCCAAGGTGGCTCCAGAGAAAAAGCAAAAGGATCGCCATAGTCTTATGACTGGCCGTTTGGGTCAAGCTCACCAGTGCTGCAAGGCGTTGATGGCAATTGGGTTTTCCGGTTTGATAAACATACCACTGCGCCCGAGGTAGACGCCATAAAGCGCACCGTCAACCAGGGGCGCATATACCCCGCTGCCGAAGTCCACTTCCACCCAGTCCCAGATAAAAGGCTGGTCTCGCAAGAGTTGCCATGAGTCGACCCATTCTCCCCCTTGCAAGGGATAAACACTGCGCAGTTGTTGCGCCTCATCAGCGGGATCACGATAGCGGCTGCTCAGGCGTTCCAGGCGCACCAGATTATTGAGTCCAAGCTTTCCCAGCGCCGCGTCCCAGCGGAGTACCCGCGCATCCAATCGCCACTCATCGCCGTGCATTGTCGCATCCAGCGCTAACTGCTGATCGTCGGTATTGACGTGAATAAGAAAGCCCTTCGCCGGATCCTCGGCCACAAACACCGTGGCAACACGCTGCTCTTCCGCGAGGTTGCGATAGGCCAGCAAATCCTGACTGAGGAACACGACGCCCCCCGTCAGTGGCGCGACGAGGAGTAAGGCAAGCGTTGCACCGAGCGGCCGCCGTCGCAACAGCAGGAGTAGCAGCAGGGTCAGGCCAAGGCTGACACCACACAGCGCCAGCAGCAGACTATCAAGATCAGGAAGCCACATATTCCGGCTCAGCCGTGGCGACGGGGTAGCCCAGTTGTTGCAGGGCCTCTTCGGCAATACCCAGAATACTGTCATCGGGCAGGTGTCGCCGCTCCATCTCGCCCAGGTAGTATTCCATGCTGATCATGGCGTCTGCCAATGTCTCGAGAGACTGGGCATCCCGCGTAGGATCGATATCTCCCCGCGCAACAAACGCTTGCATGAATGCCACCGACGACACCGCGACAGCGGCAAGACGGCGCATTTTCAGCATCTGGAATGCCCCTCTTACGGTATTGAGGCTTGTCGGGGTATTGGCGATATGGGTGGCGTCAAAGCCCGAGTCGATATAGGCGGCAATCGCGCGTTTAACAAGACTGATTGCGCTCTTTGCCTCGTCCAGCACAATCGCCGTCGCTTCGCTGACCTGATTATCGGCACTGATGCTGTCGCGTTTGTCGATACTCAGCGCATTCAGCTCGTCGTAGTTCAGCTTGCGGCGGTCGATCTGCGCCAGACTGCTCTCGATAAATAACAGCGTCTCCGCCAATTCCTCCAGTTCACTGCGGTGGCGACTCAGGTCTTTACCAACAAAACTCAGCAAGGCTTTCGAATGCGTGTTCAACACTTCCGACAAGGAAGGCAGGTTCAGTACCAGCAACACATCGGCGCCCTGCTGCAGCAACTCGCTCAGTGGTCGAATTTCTTCGTCATCACTTCGGCCATGCTGCGCAAGGAGTTCGAGAATATCCTTGGCGTGACGCAACTCGCCGCGCAATTCATTCAATACTGATGATACGGTGTCATAACTCAGCCCGAGCATCTGCTGGCGCAGGCGCTGCAGCTCAGCATCATCGAGTTCTGAGGGTGACGCCCCAATGGCTCTCAGAAGCTTGCCGCCCAGCCCCTCTTGCCACGCTGAAAGCCTGAGCAGGAACAGCAGTTCAGCTTCCAGCACATCGTCGGACGGTTTGCCTGCCGCCAGGCGCCGGAGCTGTCCATCCAAAGCAGACAATACCCGCTTACGTCGTGGGTTGAGCTCCAGCCCCTTATTCAGAAACGCCTCGATCACCGCCGTCGCCAGCAACCAGAAACGCTGTTGGGGGCCGCCAGTCAGCGCCGAGCAGAGCTTGCGCAAGGCACGGGCGATCAGCGTCAACTGCATTTCGACCTGGGCATCGCGCAGTACACCGAGCAAGCCCCGCTGATACGCTTGGCGAACACGTTTCAGCAAGGCCTCAAAGTCCGCCTCTGACAGATTTTCACTGCGCAATACCAGGCGGCTGTCGCGACTGAACAGAAACCCGGTTTCAGGCAGGAAATAGCTGTCTGGCAGCAGCAACTGGCGGTGAGCCGCTCGAAGTTCATTCGCGTGAGTAATGGCCAGAATGGGAATATCTTCTGCGTGGCTCTGCACGAACTCCAGGTACCGGGGCAGAACAAAAAAAGCCGTACTCAGAGCGTTCAGCTGTGCCTCGGGCAATTCCTGCGTGTTAGCAAGAATACTTTGGCAGAGCGCTCGCATTTCATCGGCGATCAGCGCGGCGCCACGCACTTCAATCAAGCGCAGCGTACCGCCAATCTGCCGAAGATCTGTTTCACAATGTTCGAGCAATTGCAGGTCATGTCGCTCTGCAAGAAAGGTCTCAAACACATTGGTCGCTTGCTGGACCGTATTATTCAGTTCTGCATCCACCAGCGCAAAGGAGCTGGTGTTGATGGCTGTTTTTATTTCAACTGGCTTTAACACGCGTGATTGCCCCACCTGATTCCGCCGCAGACCGGCACCTTGATAGGCCGACCCTTTCCGGCTGCAATGGCGCAGTTTTAGCAGGTCTTGCCGACGCTGCCCAGTCTCTGCAATGCGAAATACCTACTGGGACACAGTAAATGCCTGCGTCCATTTGAGTATTGGCTGTCACCCTTCCGGAGAGGAGCGCCATAAACACTGGCCGCCACTGGCCTTGTCAATAATATCCAGCTGCTCCTGATGGGCCGCCAGTTCGACATCGCTGGCACGCACCACCCGCAGCGGTTGACGCTCAGCCGCAAGTCGACGAATGCCACTACTGCCCTCAGCGCTGCTGTCTTCTTCACCCGCCAGCGCCAGATTGGTCTGACCACCGGTCATCGCCAGATAGACGTCAGCGAGGATCTCCGCATCCAGCAGAGCCCCGTGAAGATCGCGCTGGGAGTTATCGACGAAATAGCGCTGACATAAGGCATCCAGGCTGTTGCGCTGTCCCGGATGTTTCTGACGCGCCATGACGAGGGTGTCTAGAACCCCGCAAATCTCGCGAATACGAGGCTGGGCCGACATCAGCCCCAGTTCCATATCGAGGAAGCCCACGTCAAAGGGCGCGTTGTGAATGACCAATTCGGCGCCGCGTACAAACTCCAGGAACTCATCGGCAATCGATGAGAATACCGGCTTGTCTGCCAGCATTTCATTGGTGATGCCGTGAACTTCAATCGCCCCCTGCTCGACTTCTCGCTCGGGGTTGATATACACATGAAAATGGCGCCCGGTGAGCTTGCGGTTAAGCAGCTCGACACAGCCTATTTCGATAATTCGATGGCCGTCGTTGGGGTCGATACCCGTGGTTTCGGTATCCAGAACAATCTGCCGCATGATTACCTCTTTAATTCATCAATACCGCGATTGGCCAGAGCATCGGCCAGCTCGTTCTCGCGGTGACCACTGTGGCCCTTTACCCAATGCCACTCAATGTCATGCTTGGCAGCGAGTTCGTCCAAGGCTCGCCACAGGTCGGCGTTCTTAACCGGGGCTTTGGCTGCCGTCTTCCAATTGCGCTTTTTCCAGTTGGGCAGCCACTCCGTAATGCCTTTGCGCACATATTGGGAGTCGGTCGTCAGGGCAACTTTGCAGGGGCGTTTCAGAGCGCGCAGCGCTTCAATGGCTGCCGTCAGCTCCATGCGATTATTGGTTGTATCCGGCTCGCCGCCATACAGCGGCTTTTCCGTGGTGCCGCTGCGCAGCAACGCTCCCCAGCCGCCGGGGCCGGGGTTGCCGCGGCAGGCACCGTCGGTGAAGATTTCCACTTTACTTGCTTTTGTCATTCCTGAGGTTTTTCTCTGAGATTGCGCGTTGCACCGAGCATGGCCGGGTGCGGGATGATATTGGAACGCCGACGCAGGTTGGCAGACGGCGTCAGCGGCGCGCGGTATTTTGTCGCGCTCAGCACAAAAACACCACCCATCGGCAGCTTTGACGACAGGCTCCGGTGGTTCATAAAGAAGCTTGGCGTATTGATCGGCAGCCGGTGAAAGGTGTAGCGCAAGTCCGCCTGTTCAAAGCCAAGCAGCGACAGCCAGTCATTGAGCCGGTTGAGCGTGAGGCTGTGATGCTGCCACATGGCGCTGCGCTTGACGCGCCCCATCATTCCTCGCAACGCCAGCGGCGACCAGGGGTTGATACCACAAATCACCAGCTTCCCATGGGGAACAATGAGGCGCTCAACCTCTCTGAGAACGGTGTGCGGATTATTGACGAACTCCAACAAGTGATGAAGGACGACCATATCCACCGATTCATTGGCAATGGGCAACTGGTCAAATTCGCAGACGGCGTCGAGAACCTGGCTAAAGCCATACTGACCGATACTGCCGAGGTGAATCGGGCGATGACAAAGTCGGTCATCAACCTGAAACCGCTCGGGAATCATGCTGAGTTTGAGCAGGTTCCTGCGTTCGGTGCTGCAGTCATCCAGCGCGGCATTAATCAATGCCTGCTCTTCCTGCAAGACGGTGCAGCCGACTGGACTCCGAAACCATTCCCGCAACGCGGGAAGCAGAATTTCAGGGGAGTGTTGTGTACGCCATTTAGCCATTGTTCACCTCTGTCGCGCCCCTGTGATCACTGCCTGAGAGCTTGTCTGGCAAGAGATAACTGTTTAACCTGAGCCAAACGAGGTAGCAATTTATGGACGCTCTGTCTGTGACGCCGATTCCGGCGTTCGACGACAATTACATCTGGTGCATTCACCGCGACCAAAACGCCGTGCTTGTCGATCCCGGTGATGCTGCTCCGGCACAGCGCTTTTTGCGCGAGTCTGGCTTTGAGCTTACCGCAATTCTGGTAACGCATCATCACTACGACCACGTCAACGGCATCGCGGAATTGCTGTCTGAGTGGCCGACTGCCACTGTCATTGGGCCCGCCACCGCCTCCCCGGCCATCACCCAGGCGGTCAAGGATGGCGATACGGTCACGCTGTTCGACCACAGCTATCAGGTCATCGCCGTTCCGGGCCACACACTGGATCACCTGGCTTACTATCAGGCAGAAACCGGCCAGTTATTTTGTGGCGACACGCTCTTTGCCGGGGGCTGCGGCCGGCTGTTTGAAGGCAGCCCCGAACAGATGCTGCGCTCCCTCCAGCGCCTTCAGGACCTTCCGGCGGCAACCCGTGTATACTGCGCCCACGAGTACACCTTGGCGAACTTGGCCTTTGCCTTGAAAGCCGAGCCAGAAAACGCCACACTGCGCGACCGTTATAGCGTAGTGACCGAAAAGCGTGAGCGTGGAGAGATCACACTGCCATCCACTCTTGCCCAAGAGTGCGCGAGCAACCCGTTTTTACGAACCGACAGTCCCTCGCTGCGAGCGCGAATCTGCGAGCGCGAAGGAAGCGATACGCTGAGTCAGGTTGAGGTGTTTGCCGCGCTGCGAGGCTGGAAAGATAATAGTTGAAGATAATGACAACGACCGACACATTGACCTGGGGCGTGAACTTGGCCCGTGCACCGAGACTCCTGATCATTTCACTTGGCGTACTGCTGACTGCCTGTGTCAGTCAGCCCTCGCGCCAGCAGGCAGTTGATTATCGCGCCAGTTGTGCCACCTGCACCGCCGATCGCCAGCTCACGGTTGTCCGTAAAACCCAAGCCGTGGCCCCGGAGCCCCAGCCATCGCTCCCCGAGTATCAGGATGTCTGGGAGCGAATCGCCGCCAAACTCAGCTTTACCGATATAGCCCGCCACGCCCGGGTGGAAAAACTGGAAGACTGGTACGCAACACACGGTCATTACATGACCAAGGTCAGCGACCGCGCCGGGCACTACATCTACCATATTATTGAGCAGCTTGAAGCCCGTGACATGCCCGTTGATCTCGCGCTGCTGCCTTTCGTCGAAAGTGCCTACGACCCCTTCGCCTATTCCCACGGACGCGCCGCAGGCCTCTGGCAGTTCATTCCCAACACAGCAAAATATGTCGGTATCGAACAGAACTGGTGGTACGACGGCCGACGTGACGTTCTGGTCGCCACAGACGCCGCACTGGACTACTTAAGCTCGCTAAACCAGCGTTTCGACGGCGATTGGATGCTGACGCTGGCCGCCTATAATGCGGGCGCAGGTACCGTGAACAAGGCGATACGACGCAACAAGAAAAAGGGCCGCCCCACCGACTTCTGGTCGCTGGATTTGCCAAGAGAAACAGAGCGTTATGTGCCAAAGCTGCTGGCACTTGTAAAGATTTTTAGAAACCCGGCAAGCTACAATATCACCCTGCCTCATGTGGAAGACGCGCCACGCTTTGCCAAGATCAATACCGGTGGACAGATTGATCTTGCCAAAGCAGCGAGTCTGGCGGGCATCACTGTCGAAGAGCTCTACCGCTACAACCCCGGATTCAATCGCTGGGTGACGGCCCCCGATGGCCCCCATTACCTGCTTATTCCCACCAGCAATGCCGCGCAATTTCAGACCCAGCTGGCCGCCCTGCCAGAAAAGCAGCGCGTGCGTTGGACCCGCTACAAGGTTGCCAAAGGCGACAATTTGATCAGCATCGCGAAGCGCCACCATGTCGACATTGCCAGTATTCGTCGATTTAACGAACTGAACAGCGATATGCTGCGCATTGGGCAGGAACTGCTGATTCCCGGTGGCAGCCAGTCGGCGCCCCTCGACAACCTGAATCGCGGCGTCGCCAGCAGCGGCCGTCAGCAACGCAAGTACACGGTTCGCCGCGGTGACACCCTGAGCGAAATCGCCAAGATCCACTCCGTAAGCGTCAATCAACTGATTCGCTGGAACCGACTGGATCAGGGCGCCCTGATTAAACCCGGCCAACAACTCTCCATTTGGACCAATGCATCGGCGCCCAGCGGCATTGTTCGCAAGGTGGGTTACAAAGTGCGCAACGGTGACTCACTCTCGGCGATTGCCAGTCGCTTTAAACTCAAAGTTGCTGATATTCTTGAGTGGAATGGGATTGGCCGCAGCAGTTATCTACAGCCCGGTCAGTCGCTGACGCTGTACGTCGACGTAACGCGCGCCGACCTCTAACGAAACCCGCCCTGTCAGGACGCTTTTCATGGCCGGCTATTTTCTGCGCCGAATATTGCTGATCATACCGACCTTTCTCGGCATCACCTTGCTGGTATTCAGCATTACCCGCGTGGTGCCCGGTGGTCCTATTGAGCGCATGATGACCCAAGCCCAGCTCGGCGGCGAAGCTGGCAGCCTCCACCGCAGCGAAGGCGGCGGTACGCTGTCTGACGAGCAATTGGCAGAGCTGGAGCGCTACTACGGCTTTGATCAGCCGCTGCTCACCAGCTATGCCCTTTGGCTGAAGAAGGTGGCCGCCTTCGATCTTGGCCTGTCCACTCGCTATCAGGACCCGGTCTGGGAGATTATTCGCGAACGTTTCCCGGTGTCGATATTCTACGGCGTTACCACGCTGATCCTCACCTACCTCGTCTGTATTCCCCTTGGGCTAATGAAAGGCATCTACCATGGAAGCCGCTTCGACAGTCTGTCGTCCGCCGTGGTATTCCTCGGCTACGCGCTGCCCAGTTATGTAATCGGCATCGCGCTGATTTCCCTGTTTGCCGGGTATTACGACTGGTTTCCCCTCGGCGGCTTTGTGTCGGATGATTACGATGATTTATCAACCTTGGGCAAGGCAAAGGATATTTTTCACCACGCGGTCTTGCCGCTAATCGCCTACCTGGCCGGCAGTTTCGCCGTAACCACGCTGATGATGAAAAATGCGCTGATGGACAACCTTTCCGCCGACTATATGCGCACGGCAGCGGCCAAGGGACTGAGCGTCGGCCAGAGTGTACGGCGCCACGCCTTGCGTAACAGCCTCATTCCGATTGCCACCTCGTTCGGCAACAATATTTCGCTGCTCATCGGCGGGTCTTTCCTGGTAGAGACCATCTTCAATATTGATGGAATTGGCCTGCTGGGCTACGAGGCCGTCATTGAGCGCGACTATCCCATTGTCATGGGGATTCTGGTGATCTCCTCGCTGCTGTACCTGGTTGGCAACATTCTGTCTGACCTCTGTGTTGCGCTGGTCGACCCCCGTATTCGCTTCGGCGGAGGACGCCATTGATGGCACTGCTGAGCAACCCGATTGCCAAAAAGCGCTGGCGGCGATTCAAGCAGTCACGTCGAGGCTATGTCTCTGCCTGGTTGCTGCTGATACTGACCACACTGAGCTTTGCGGCGGAGTTTATTGCTAACAACCGCGCCCTCATTGTTGCCTACGATGGCGAGCTTTATTTTCCCACGCTGTCTGCCCAGTACAGCGGCAGAGATTTTGGGCAGGACTACGATTACGAAGCCAACTATCGGGATCTGCAGCGCCACTTTGCCGATCAGAAGCAAGGTAATTGGGTGCTTATGCCGCCGGTGCCCTTCGGGCCGCTGGAAAACGACTTGATAGATGGAGATTTCCCGCCGAATGCGCCCTCTCTGGCTACCGGCCACTATTTGGGCACTGACACCAGCGGACGTGATGTTCTCGCCAGACTGATTTACGGCTTCCGTACCGCCATGCTGTTCTCCTTGATTTTGCTGCTGTTCAACTATGCCATCGGTGTCGCCATTGGTTGCATGATGGGCTACTGGGGCGGTGCCTTTGACCTGATATTTCAGCGCCTGATCGAAATCTGGTCGAATGTGCCGTTTCTCTACGTCATCATGATTGTTGCCTCGGTCATCACCCCCGGGTTCTGGACGCTGCTTTTCATCATGGCGTTTTTCGGTTGGACCGGCATGACCTGGTATATGCGTACCGCCACCTACAAAGAGGTGGCACGGGATTATGTGATGGCCGCGCGAGCGCTTGGCGCCTCCGGCTCACGCATTGTGTTCCGGCATATTCTGCCCAATAGCGTTTCGACACTGGTGACCTTCGTCCCTTTTTCTGTGGCGTCCGGGATTACCGCGCTGACAGCGCTGGACTACTTGGGCTTCGGTCTGCCTGCGCCGACGCCGAGCTGGGGCGAACTGCTGAAACAGGGAACGGAAAACTTGGAATCCATGTGGATTGTCAGCTCCGTCGTTCTCGCGATGACATTGATTCTGATGTTGGTGGCCTACGTGGGTGAAGCCATCCGTGACGCCTATGACCCCAGGACCTTCAGCTACTATGACTAAGGCCGCTCGAAACTGCCTGCGGCTGATCGTTATCGGCCTGCTGCTGAACTCCTTGACGCTGCATGCAGACGGCAGCGCAACAGCGCTGCCCGCAGAATTACCGCCAACGTTGACGTGGGAAACCAACAACAGTGATCCGACGTTTGCCAGCCCTGAGGCCAAACGCGGTGGCCGCTTCCGCACCTTCGTTACCACCTTTCCGCTGACGCTGCGCCTTGTCGGGCCCGACTCCAACGGCAGTTTTGCGAGCTATATGCGCGCCAATAATTTAGGCTTGGTCGGCGTCCACCCCAATACACTGAATCCCATTCCGGAGCTGGCCACTCACTGGGCGTTCGGCGACGATGGTCACAGCATTTTCTATCGCCTTGACCCCGATGCCCGCTGGTCTGATGGACAGCCCGTCACCGCTGAGGACTTCGTATTTGCACTCGCGTTCATGCGATCAAAGCACATACTTGCGCCCTGGTATAACAACTACTACAGCGAAGTCATTCGCGATGTCGTCAAGTACGACGACCACACTATTGGCGTCCTAGGTGCAGTGGCGAAACCGCGCGATGAAATGCTTTTCGAATACAGCATCTCCCCTGTTCCCGCGCATTTTCACCAGCTCGATGAAAGTTGGGTGCGTGACTACAACTGGAAAATCGCGCCGAATACCGGCCCCTACACCATCGACCGTATTCGCAAAGGCAAGTACATTGAGTTTCGGCGCAAAAGTGACTGGTGGGCTAACGACAAGCGCTATTTCCAGCACCGCTTCAATCCCGACTATATTCGCGTAAAGCTGATACGCGATCTGAACATCGCCTATCAATATTTCCGCAAAGGCGAACTGGACAGCTTCCCGCTCCTCATGCCCCGGCTTTGGCACAAAAAGGCGCAGGGAAAAATCTACGACATGGGCTATGCGGGCAAAATCAAGTTCTACAATGAGGTCCCCCAGCCAATCAGTGGGCTATTCCTGAACGAGGATGCCCCCCTGCTGAAAGATCGAAACGTGCGGTATGCGATAGCCCATGCCCTGAATATCGACAAAGTCATCAACACGGTGCTTCGCGGTGACTATGAACGCCTGCAGCGTACCCACGACGGTTATGGCGACTACAGCAACCCGAATATTCACGCCAGACCTTTCGACCTGAAGAAAGCCAATGCGCTGCTGGACGAAGCCGGTTGGACGAAACGCGGCCCGGATGGCATCCGTGTGAAAGAAGGTCAGCGTTTGAGCTTGCGCATTACCTATTACAACAGCGGTCACAATGATCGCCTGGTGATCCTCTCCCAGGAAGCACGCAAAGCCGGTATTGAATTCGAGCTACAGCTCCTGGACCCATCGGCGGCCTTCAAGCAAATTATGGAGAACAAACACCAAGCCGCCTGGATGGGCTGGTCGGGAGGCGGGCTGTCGCCGCGTTACTGGCAATTCTACCACTCCGATAATGCCCATAAGCCTCAGACGAACAATGTCACGAACACCGACAACCCCGTAATAGACGAGAAAATAGACGCCTACCGTAACGCGACGAAAAAGGCAGACCGTGTGCAGCTTGCTCACGAACTCGAACAGCTCATTTTCGATCAAGGTTCGTTTATCCCCACCTTCAAAGTGCCCTATACCCGTGAGGCATTCTGGCGCTGGCTCAAGCTGCCTGCCTTCCACGGTACGCGGACCAGCGAAAGCCTGTTTGACCCGATGGGCAGCAACGGCGGTCTGTTCTGGATTGATGAGCGGGAAAAACAGGCTATCGAGACGGCAAAAGACGAACACCGGGGCTTGCCACCGCTGATGATTGTCAACAAGCAGTGGGCACAGACACCATGACAAGCGTTCCTCATCCCGCTATTGAAGTCCGCGAGCTGAGCATCGCCATTCGCGATGAGCAGGGCAATGAGCGCCTGATGGTCAGCGATATTTCGTTTCGTATTGCGGCGGGTGAAACCCTGGCTCTGGTGGGCGAATCCGGCTGCGGCAAAAGCCTTACCGCGATGTCACTGCTCCATCTCCTTCCCCAGCCCCAGGTTCGCCTCCACAGCGGCGAGATTATTCTCGCGGGTCAGGCCGTTCACCGTCTTGGGAAAAAACAGTTCCGTAAACTTCGCAGTCATCGTATCGGGGTGATCTTCCAAGACCCCATGACTGCCTTGAACCCCGTTCAGCCTATCGGCAAGCAAATCGACGAGGTGTTGCGCCTGCACCGACCGGAATTGGCGCGGCGTGCCCGTAGAGACCGCTGCCTTGAACTGCTGAAAGATGTGGGGCTGCCAGCTCCTGAAGCCCGGCTGATAGCCTACCCTCACCAGCTCTCCGGCGGTATGCGTCAGCGGGTGATGATCGCGATGGCCCTTGCTGCCGAGCCGGAAGTGCTGATTGCTGACGAACCTACCACAGCGCTGGACGTCACTATTCAAGCGCAGATTCTGCAATTGCTGAAAAAACTGCAGGACGAACGGGGCATGGCAATGCTGTTTATCACCCACGACCTTGCGCTGGTTTCCCAGCTCGCCGATCGGGTCGCGGTGATGTATGCCGGAAAAATCCTGGAGCAGAACCGCGCCAAAGCGCTGTTCAAGTCTCCCAAACACCCCTATACCCGGGGGTTGCTGGCAGCCCTGCCCGCTTCAGCGACAGCCCCGAAGACCTTGCTGACTGCCATGCCGGGGCAAGTGCCGAGCATTGATGCCATGCCGCCGGGCTGTCGTTTTGCGAACCGCTGTGCTTATGCAGATGACCGCTGCCAGCAGCTACCCCCTATCGAGAGGGATAGCGCTGGCGGTGAAGTCGCTTGTCACCACTGGAGGCGACTGAATGACTGAGCCACTGCTGCAGGTGCGTGACCTCGCCTTGCACTTTTACCCTGCGCGCCGCCTGTTCCGTCGCGGTCCGGCGTTGCGCGCCGTCGATGGCGTAAGTTTTGATATCGCCCCCGGCGAAACGTTGGGACTGGTCGGAGAATCCGGCTGTGGCAAAAGCAGCCTGGGCAAGGCGCTACTAAACCTTTACCGCCCGAGCAGCGGAGAGGTTCGCATGCATGGGCAGCCGATCAGTGCGCTGAGTGACCGGCAAATGCGGCCTTTGCGCCGCAACATGCAGATGATTTTCCAGGACCCGTTTGAATCGCTGAATGCCCGTCACACAGTAGGCGCCATCCTCGAAGAGCCGCTGATTATTCATCGGGAAGGCGATCGCGCAAGCCGGCAAAAGCGAGTCGCCGCATTGCTGGAGCAGGTTGGACTTCCGCAGTCCGCCCAAGATAAATATCCACATGAATTCAGTGGTGGCCAACGCCAGCGTATTGGCATCGCCAGAGCTATCGCCCTGCAACCGAAACTGCTGATCTGTGATGAAGCGGTCTCGGCCCTGGATGTGTCGGTGCAGGCACAAATCCTGAATCTGCTACTGGAAATACAACGGGAGCTGGGGCTCAGCATGCTGTTTATCTCCCACGATATCTCCGTGGTACAGCACGTCAGCGATCGTATTGCCGTCATGTATCTCGGCGAGATCGTGGAAATCGGCGAGGCTCAGGCCGTTCGTCAGCATCCCGCCCATCCGTATACCCAAGCACTGCTGGCCGCGGTTCCACAGTTGGGAGCCGAACAGCTGCCCGTGGTGGCGCTGGAGGGAGACATGCCCTCTCCCATGGACATGCCCACCGGATGCCGGTTTGCCGGGCGATGTCCACACCGCCGCCCCAAATGCGAGGAAACGGCGCCACGGCTTGAGTCGGAAAGCCTTCATTCACGCGCCGTTGCCTGTCATTTCTGGCGGGAAATTTCTCCCCAATTGCCGTAAACTGGGCGATTAAACCGCCGTGGGAAGACACCGTGCGCAGCAGTAACCTCCATGCAAAACGAGACCCCGTGCCGCTGAAATATGCCCGCAGCATGTTGCAGGTGGCTGAGGCGCAGGGGTACAACAGCGCGGAGATATTGCGTTCACTGCAGTTACCCATCGACCCACTGGCTGATAATGCGGACCTTGAAGCCCCTATCGACGCGCGTTATTACTCGGTTATTTACCGGCGGGTCATGTCATTGCTGCAAGACGAATCCTTTGGTTTGGGGCTGCGGCAAAAAACGCCGGCAGGCAGCTTCCGCATGTTGTCGCTGTTTATTATTCACTGCGAAACGCTTGAGCAGGCACTGCGCAGGGCATCGGAATTCATTATTTTCTGTCGCACATTGAGAGAACTGCCCAGCGCGTCCAAACGGCCGGTTGAGCGGCTCGGCGATGGGACCGGGCTGTATCGCTTTCCCGCCGACATGGAGCTGGCAGAGAGTGACGATACCGATGAGCAGCGTTACACCATGGCCCACACCATGGCGATTTGGCGCCGCTTTTGTCAGTGGTTAATCGGCAAGCCGCTGGATCTCGTCGCGATACGTATGCAAGCCAGCAAACCTGAGAATCCCGAGTATTTCGAGCAGCTGTTCAGCTGCGAAATTCAGTACGGCTGTAGTGACAACGCCTTTGTCTTGGCAGAGCACTGTCTGGATTGCCCGCTGATCCACACCGAAGAGTCGTTGCGTAAATTTCTACGCGACGCGCCCTACCATCTGTTGGTTGCCCAGGATGATGATGACACCTCACTGCTTTCACAGATGAAGCGCATTGTCGGCACGGACCTGAGCCACGAATTTCCCAGTGTTGTCACCATGGCGGAACACCTGAGCATGTCGGTGCGGACGCTGCGTCGACGCCTCAAGGATTTGGGAACAACCTACCAGCAGTTCAAAGATGAGCTGCGAAAAGAACACGCTCTGCGCTGGCTCAACCAACCAGAGCTAAAAATTAACGCCGTCTCAGCGCTGCTGGGCTTTGACGAACCCAGCGCCTTTCACCGCTCCTTTAAAAAATGGACGGGAATGACACCAGGGGAATACCGCGCCAGCCGCCAGTCAGCCAAACCCCAAAATAATCAAAGGCAATCCGGATGAGCGAACACGACATTGCGAAAACCCTGCACCTGCAATCGGCATTTTCCCAGCTTAGTGCCGATGAACGCCCGATACCCGCGCAGCTACCACCCAAAGAGCGCCTTGCGCTGCGAAAACTGCCCTTTGAGCAGGCCCACAATTTCCGAGACCTGGGTGGCTATCTGAGCGGCGATGGCCGCTATACCCGCTGGGGCAAGATTTATCGTACCGACAAGCTTTCCTCACTGAGCGAGCAGGATCAGCGCTACCTTCAGCGACTGGGAGTTAAACGCATTGTCGATTTCCGCTCCGATGAAGAACGCAATACGGCGCCCCATACCCTGCACCCGGAAAGTCGCATCCTGATCGACCCACTACCCATTAATGTTGAGGCCGCCCAGATCGAGCGCGTGACCGCTCGCCTGCAGGAGCAAAATGTCAGCGCCGAGGACATGGTTGAGTTTCTGATGAGTGCCAACCGCGCCATGGTGACGCACTTCACGGACACCTACCGGAATTGGATACACTCGCTGCTCAGCGACGACCACTATCCCCAGTTATTCCACTGCACGGCAGGCAAAGACCGAACAGGGTTGGCTGCTGCCTTGTTGCTGCGTGCCCTTGGCGTCTCTGAGGAGACGGTGATGGAAGACTACCTCGCGACCAATCACTACACAGCGGCGCGTATCGACGAAATCATTCGCCAAATCCAGGAAATGGATGTATTCAAAGTTGAGGAGCCGGTCATTCGCACGCTGTTCCATGTGCAGCCTCAGTATATCAATGCCGCCTTCGAAGTAATTGCCGAGCGCTACGGCGATATAGAAGCCTACCTCCAAGACGGCCTCGCTCTGGACCGTTTCCAACGGGAACAGCTTCGCGATATGTTGCTTGAGGAGCTGTAAGCCGCTTGAGCAATACCGTTTTTGACAATCCTTTTGGGCAGATTCAACTTCAGCGCAGACCTCGTCGCCGCAATGAAGTACTGCAGGGATGGGATAATGCCGATCACTACTTGCTGCAGCATCTGGCGGAATCCCCGCCGCCAAGCGGCGCCCGCCTGCTTATCGTTAATGACAGTTTTGGCGCACTGGCCTGCGCACTGGCCGACTACGATTGCCTTGCTTGGTCAGACTCTGCGGTCAGCCATCTGGCCACTCAGGAAAATTGTGCTGTAAACGGCCGCAAGGCGCCCACATTGTTGAGCAGTACTGAAATCCCACAAGGCGACTTCGACCGTGTGATCTATCGTCTGCCTCGCAACCACACGCTGATGCGCTATCAACTCCAGCATATAGCCCCCCTCCTGCCTAATGCCGATGCATTCTGCGCAGGCATTATGGCGAAATACCTTGATGCCGCCACAATGGCCGTGATCAGCGACAGCATCGGCGACGCCGCCGCGTCACTGGCATGGAAAAAAGCCCGCCTCGTACGGCTCAATCAAGTGAAGCAAAACGTCGCCCCTGATGACGACTGGCTACCGTTCTATGCCGAAGATTACCAGCTTGAGTTGGGTAATCGCGGCAATGTGTTTTCGCGAGGGAAACTGGACCGAGGCAGTCGCCTGCTGATCGCAAGCCTGCCGCAGCTCAATACGCCCGCGTGCGTTGCCGATTTGGGCTGCGGCAATGGCCTGCTCGGCTTAATGGCGGCTCGACAATGGCCCGACGCTCAGCTCGATTTTTTTGACGAGTCCTACATGGCTGTGGCCAGCGCTCATCGGAATTGGCGGGAAAACCGCTTTGAGGAAAAGCGTGCCGCATTCCATGCCGGCGATTGCTTGCAGTGTTACGGTGATGAGCATTTTGATTTGATCCTCTGCAATCCGCCTTTCCATCAAGAACAGCAGCTCGGTGACCACATTGCCCAACAGATGTTTGCCGATGCCAAACGATTCCTCCGTCCCGGAGGACAGTTCTGCGTGGTGGGTAACCGCCACCTTAATTACCACGTCAGCCTGAAAAAGCGCTTCGGTAATTGCCGGGTCATCAATACCGACGCTAAATTCGTGGTATTACTTGTAGAGCAAGAGGCACGCTGACACGCGGCACTAGAGCACAGCGCCAACCAAACGGGTGATGGCAGGCCAACACCCCCCGTGATAGCCTCCAGCGCGTCGCTTATTCACGCACAGATTGAAGTTTGCCATGACCATCCATGTTGTATTTGTCTGCCTCGGTAATATCTGCCGCTCTCCCGCCGCTCAGGGAATTTTTGAGAAAAAAGTCAGCGATGCCGGGCTCGATCAGCGCATAACGGTCGATTCCTGTGGCACCGCCGCCTTTAATATCGGCAAATCACCCGACCCGCGTTCCGTCTCTGCCGCCGCCAAAGCGGGCTATGACATCAGCCAGCAGATCGCCCGGCAGATCGACGACGATGATTACCATCGGGGCAGCTATCTTATCGCGATGGATCGCAACAATCTGGGCAATGTGATGGCTTGGGCGCCGAAGAATTTCGACGGCGAGATCAAGCTCTTCCTCGATTACTGTCACCACGGTGGCAACCGGCAGATTCCAGATCCCTTTTATGGCAAGGCCGACCAGTTTGATACGGTTATCCGCAGCTTGGAAAAAGCAGCAGATGGCCTCCTCCATTACATTCGGGAGCAACATTCGCTGTAATTCGACTCCCGCATCACGACCAACAATAACAACAGGTGCACCATGAAATTTGTTCTATCTTCTTCGTTTTGTCCGCTTCACGAATTGCGTGAGCTGGCGGTAGCCGCGGATCAGAGCGGCTGGGAAGCGATGTCGTTCTCAGACCACGTCGTCAATCCCGAAACGCTCAGCCACGATTACCCCTATACCGACGACGGCTCGCGTCGCTGGGCACCTTTCACCGACTGGCCAGACCCTTGGGTCATGACTGGTGCACTCGCCGCCGTGACCGAGCGCTTGAAGTTCACCAACAACATCTTTGTATTGCCGATGCGCAACCCGTTTCTCGTTGCCAAAGCCATCAGCACTGCCGCGATTGTCTCCAATAACCGAGTGATTCCGGCTATCGGTGTGGGTTGGTCTAAAGATGAGTTCGGGCTTCTTCAGCAGGATTTTCACACGCGCGGCAAACGCACAGACGAAATTCTGGAGATTCTGCCGCTGCTGTGGACCGGTAAAATGGTGAGCTATCGCGGTGAGTTTTATCAGTTTGACCCTCTGGAGATGAATCCTGCGCCCAGCGAAATTCCGCCAATCTGGGTCGGCGGTATCAGCAAGGCGGCGATGCGCCGCGCTGCACGCTGTGATGGCTGGGTCAGCGACCTTCAGACCAGCGCCGAGATCATTGAATGTCTGGATTTCATCAAACAGTGCCGACGGGAACTGGGACTTGAGAACACGCCATTCTCGGTGATGGCGACGCCCTCCGACGCTTTTACGCCGGATGGCTACCGGCACCTTGAGGATCACGGCGTGACGCATATCCTCACCCAGCCCTGGCCTTTCTACCATGGCAATACCGACGACCCGGCGAAAAAGCGGGACGGCGTGCTGCGCTATGCTGAGGATATTATCCAGCAGATGGACGACTGAGCCAGACCATAGACTCCAGGTGGTGGGTATGAGGGAACATATCCACCGCCACCGCCTCACGAATGTGAAACCCGCCCTCACAGAGGATGCTGAGGTCTCTGGCCAGACTGGCTGGATCACAAGACACATAAACCAGCGATTGCAGCTCTTTCGACGTGGCCAGTGCTTCACACAGGGCTTTGGCTCCGGCGCGCGGCGGATCAAGCAAGACCTTGGCGGCACCGCGCAGCACAATATTCTCACTGTCAAACAAATCAGCCCTGGCAAACTCAATGCTAAGCCCCAGTGCGTCCGCCCTTGCCGAGGCGCGCTCGAGCATCGCGTCCCCCATATCCAGCCCCAGCACATGGGCCCCGCTGTGGGCCAATGCGAAGCTGAAATTCCCCAAGCCACAGAAATAATCCACAATCTGCTCGCCAGCGTGTGGAGCCAACCAGGTAATCGCCTGCTCAATCATTTCGGTGTTCAGGGGGCGGTTGGCCTGCGTGAAGTCCCCCGGTACAAAACTGACACCCAGCTCGCCACCGTAACGCAGCGTTGGAAAGCCACCGTTCCAGTGCGCCTGATTACTGGAAACGCTATGAAGCTCTAGCGGCTGCAAGGCGACTTTCAGTGCCTCACACCAGTCAGTGTCCACCTCCTGCGGAAGCGTCAGGGCGAGCCCAACACGCCCGTCGTCATCGCAGGCGAAATGCAATTCCGCCGTTTTCAGGTTTTTAAGCGTACTCAGAAGTAATGGACGCGCTGCCATCACCGCACGCTCCAGCACAGATTCCAGTACAGGACAGGCCTCAACATCCACCAGGTGATGGCTGGCCGCGGCACGAAAACCCAAGTGACCGGCGCGGTAGGAAAGCCTTGCCCGGTGGCGGTAGCCCACGCCCTCACCCGCCAGCAGCGTAACCTCAACATTCGCATGCTGCGCATCCATTGCGGCTTGCAGGCGATCGCGCTTGTAGCTCCGCTGAGCCGCGAGCTCCAGGTGCTGTAACTGGCAGCCACCACAATCACCAGCGTGAGCACAGGCCACCGGCCGACGGCTGGGTGAGGCATCGAGAATCTCCACCGCCAGTGCCTCATCGAAGCGCTTCTGTTGACGCAGTAAGCGCACATTGATGCGCTCTCCCGGCAGCGCGTTGGCCACAAATACGACTTTTCCACCGTGATACGCTACGCCTCGGCCATCATCCGCCAGACGTTCAATGGATAATGTCTCGATCTTCTGCGGCGGCGTCCGGGGTTTGGCACGTCGCTTGTCCGGCTTTCCAGGCTTGAATATTTTCGCCATCAACGCAGTCCTGTCGCCGGGATAAACTGCCGGTAAGCCTGCAAGCACTGCTGCTGACGTTCGCGTAGCTGCCGCTGCTCAAATTCGGACTCCGCCCTCACCTCAGCCAGGGAGTCACAGGGCATATCACTGATGGCATTGTGCGGCTGTTCTCTCACCACCGGAGACAGACGCACTACTGAGCCGACGTCGGCATCGTCGGGCTCAGCCGCCCAAAGGCCGACAGCGGATAACAGGCCAATGGCCAATAGGGTTGTTCGCTTCATTGTGCGTCTCGATGCCCGGTTCGCTGGAAATCCGCGTATTTTAGCGCCAGAGGCGCCGCCTTGATATTTTATTGCGGTCTTTTTCGGTTAGAATATCAGGCTCTATTGCGATTGCAGCGGAACAGAATCCGGAAGTTTTATGCCAGAAACCGTTATTGAAAACCTAAACGTTGCCGCACAGGAAGTGCTGATTACTCCTGCGCGACTGAAAGCCGCTCTGCCCATGAGTGACAAAGCCAAAGCTGTCGTGGCTGAAGGTCGTGAAACCGTGCGCAACATCCTCGATGGCAAAGACCACCGTATGTTTATCGTGGTGGGCCCCTGCTCTATCCACGATACGGAACTGGCGATGGACTATGCCCAGCGTTTAAAAGCGCTGGCAGACGAGTTGCAAGATACGCTGGTTATCATCATGCGTGTCTATTTTGAAAAGCCTCGCACGACGGTCGGCTGGAAGGGGCTGATTAACGACCCCTATCTGAATGACACCTTCAAAATCGAAGATGGGCTGCATATCGGCCGCAAGCTGCTACTGGACATCACCGAGTTGGGACTGCCTACCTCGACCGAGGCACTGGACCCGATTTCGCCGCAGTATCTGCAGGACTGTATTTCCTGGTCCGCCATCGGCGCCCGCACGACGGAGTCTCAAACCCACCGGGAAATGGCCAGCGGCCTCTCCTCCGCAGTTGGCTTTAAAAATGGCACGGACGGCAACCTGGATGTAGCCATGAACGCGATCGGTTCGGCCGTGAAGCCTCACCGTTTTCTGGGGATTAATGGCGAAGGCCAGGTTGCGGTTATCCACACCCGTGGCAACCGCTATGTACATGTCGTACTGCGCGGCGGCAGCACCGGCCCGAATTACGACTCGGTACACATCAAACTTTGTGAGGCTGCACTTGACAAGGCCGGTTATCCGCAAAACATCATGGTGGATTGCAGCCATGCGAACTCCAACAAGCAGCCAGAGCTGCAGCCGCTGGTGATCGAGAATGTGACCAACCAGGTGATTGAAGGCAACGCCTCGATTGTCGGGTTGATGGTCGAAAGCAATATTCGCCCCGGTAACCAGAAAATTCCGGCAGATCTATCTGAGCTGGAGTACGGCGTATCAGTAACCGACGGCTGTATCGGCTGGGAAGAAACGGAAGTGGCCCTGCGCGATATGCGTGACAAGCTTCGGGATGTCCTGCCCAAACGCAAGCGCAATGTCTGACATTGCGGTGTGTAATATAAAAAGGCGCCTTTTGGCGCCTTTTTTGTTTCTAAAAGATCCAGATGGGAGATCCGCGCGTAAAGCTTAGTGCTTCTACACCATCTATGGCTGTTTGCCCCGGTTTACCGGGGCTTTTTTATTCTGGGGGCATTCACTTTAACCCCCCCAGCCGCATTCAGTTCACCGGGCAGTTCAAACTCCGCGTACAGCGCACAGTGGTCCGACAGTGACTCCCAAGGTTCGCCATGTAACAACTGGGCATGGCGTAAGGTCAATCCTCTAAAATATACCCGATCCAGCGGCAACAGCGGCCTCTTCGATGGGAAGCTTTTCACTGGTCGTCCATATTGCTCGCAGAACGCCTCTTTCAGATCGAGGTTTAAAAAGCGCCGGTGCAATCGCTGGTGCCAGTCATTGAAATCACCCGCAATGATCAGCGCATCATCCCCGCTGACGCGATCATTCAACTGCTCGTCAAGCCGCTTGAGCTGTCGCCGTCTCTCCCAGGCAAACAATCCCATATGAGCGCAGACGAGCTGCACGCCGGGCGCGATTTTAGCGAAAAGCAGCCCCCGCTGAGAGCGGCGCATTACGGAAATATCGACATTGTCGACGGCAATAATCGGGTATTTGCTCAGTATGGCATTGCCGTGGTGGCCATGCTGGTACACAGCGTTCCGACCATAGGCATAGTGGCTCCAGACGCTATCCGCGAGATACTCAAACTGTCCCGCATCAACCCAATTACTGTGCTTCTGGGCATTCTGACGGTTTTGTCCCACTACCTCCTGAAGAAACACAATATCTGCGTTGACGCGGCGTATCCCTTCGCGGATTTCCTCTAGCAAAAACCGCCGGTTATCGGCGTTAAACCCTTTGTGAACATTGTAGGAAAGGATACGCAGAGGAACAGACATTCAACACTCCGGATGGCATTTCTTCTGTTTACGGCCACTGCCACAGCAGCAGGGATCGTTGCGGGACAATTTGACGGGCGGCAAAAAGCGGCCATCAACATAGCGCCACACCCCATCGACACGTTCGAAACGGGAACGCTCCCGGAGTTGCTGGATTTTTCCCCCATCAAGGAAAAATGCCACAAACTCGACGTCTGCATCGCCGTCGCTGTTCTCACGATGATCGAGAACACGCAGCCCCAACCACTCAGTCTCCAGCGCCTCGCCCGGCTTTGGCGCCGCGCTGAGCGTCTTGGGATGCCATGACTCGCGCAGATACGCGATATCTCTGAGTACATAAGCACTGTAACGCGAGCGCATTACCTGCTCTGCGGTGGCCTCGCGGGACGGCTGCTGATGCAACAGGCGGCAGCAATCGGCATAGAGCTCACCGCCGCCGCAGGGACAATCCGCATTGAGCATCAGCGCGCGGGCGGAGGTGGAATCTTTGAGGAGTCGGTGGGCTGCCAGCTATCCGGCAAAGCAATCGCCGCCCGGGTCTTTCTGTCAAAGCCCACAATGATCGTGCTGCATGTCGTGGCACACTCGCCATTGGCGTAGATATGATGCTCTATCGTCATGCTCTTGTTGCCAACCCGGCTGCACCAGCTATCGACGACCACTTCATGGTCAAAGCGAATTTCATGCAACATATCCATTTTCACACTGGCAACCACGTTGTGAGGTGCCGGCGAGAGCTTTTCCACCTCTGTGAAAAAATCGATACGCGCCAAGTCAAAGTACTGCGCGTAGACACTGTTAGAAACGTGCCCAAGGAAATCGAGGTCAGAAAAGCGCACCTGAATCCGGGTGCGCGTGTAGGGAAGCTGAATCATGGGGTAAATCCTTCTTCAACGCGGCGCGATGCCGCGAGAAACTGCAGGCTTACTTGAAATACGCGTTATCAGTATTGCTGTGGTCAGTCGTGTCGCGCACACCTGCCAGCTCCGGGATGTTCTCCAGCAGTGTTTTCTCGACCCCTTCTTTGAGGGTCACGTCAACCATGCCGCAACCCTGGCAACCACCGCCGAATTTCAAGACGGCATAATTGTCAGCGGTGATTTCCAGCAGCGAGACTTCGCCACCGTGGGCGGCCAGCGAAGGGTTCACCTCGTTGTAGAGCACATAGTTCACGCGGTCTTCCATTGGGCTGTTGGCGTCAACACGGGGCAGCCGGGCATTCGGTGCTTTGATGGTCAATTGACCACCCATACGGTCTTTGGCGTAATCAATCAGTGCTTCGTCGAGGAACGGGACGCTGCGCAGCTCGAAATAGGCTTCAAAACCCTCATAGGGCACCACCACGTCGTCCTCTTTGGCATCGCCGTCCCGACAATAGGCAATACAGGTCTCAGCCTTGGGAGTGCCTGGCTGGGTGATAAATACCCGAACGCCGACGACATCGTCCTGTTTGGAAAGCAACTCAGCAAGATAGCCTTGGGCAGACTCAGTAATCGTTAAGTTAACCTTGGCTTGCTCTGTTGTCATGTTCACCTCATTCTGACACTGCGCACTGACGGGAAAACTCACACGATGAATTTCTATGCGCAGCAGAGTATCTGATAGAATTCCGCAGTTTAACACGAAGCCCCTACCGGCCACAGCCTCGGGGCGTTAACACGCTATTTACGCATCAGGATATTCATGAAGCCTTCAACCCCTCGCCCCGACGCCCTAAAGGCCGCCTTAAAAGACCGCATCTTGGTAATAGATGGGGCCATGGGGAGCATGATTCAAGAATACAAACTGGAGGAAGCCGCCTACCGCGGCGAGCGCTTTGCCGACTACCACCTCGATCTGCGCGGCAATAACGACCTGCTCACCCTCACCCGCCCCGATTTGATCCGCGACATTCATCAGGCGTTTCTGGATGTCGGTGCCGATATCATCGAGACCAATACCTTCAATTCCACCGCCGTGGCGCAGGACGATTACCAACTGGGCGAGATTGCCGAAGAGTTGAACCTGGCCGGCGCTCGCCTCGCTCGCGAGATGGCGGATGCAGAAACTGCAAAGAACCCCGCCAAGCCGCGTTTTGTGGCGGGGGTGATCGGCCCCACCCCGCGGACGGCATCCATCTCCCCGGACGTAAACGATCCGGGCGCCAGAAACATCACCTTCGACAAGCTGGTTGAGGATTACTATGCCGCCGTGCGCGGACTGGTGAACGGTGGCGTAGACCTGCTGCTGATTGAAACCATCTTCGACAGCCTGAATGCCAAAGCCGCCGTCTACGCGGTTCTGCAGTATTTCGAAGATCAGAGCATTGAACTGCCCATCATGATTTCGGTGACCTTTCCGGACACCAGCGGGCGTACCTTGTCCGGCCAGACGCCCAGTGCCTTCTGGAACAGTATTTCCCATGCCAAGCCGCTGATTGTTGGCACCAACTGTGGTCGTCGATTCAGTGAGATACGACCGTTTGTTGAAGAACTTTCTGAAGCTGCGGAATGCTATTTCAGCGGCCATTTCAATGCGGGCCTGCCCAATGAGTTCGGCGAGTACGATGAAACCCCCGCCGACATGCATGACGAGCTTCGCGATTTCGCTCAGCGGGGCTTTCTGAATCTGGTCGGCGGTTGCTGTGGCACCACACCGGGACATATCGAAGCGATCGCTAAAGCCGTCGAAGGCATCGCGCCGCGCCCCTTGCCCGAACTCCCAGTCGCCTGCCGCCTGTCGGGGCTTGAGCCTTTCAATATCAGCGCCGACAGCTTGTTCGTCAATGTCGGCGAGCGCTGTAATGTCACCGGCTCCGCAATATTCAAGCGCCTGATTCTCGAGGGCAATTACGACGAAGCCCTGTCGGTAGCCCGACAGCAAGTGGAGAATGGTGCCCAGATCATCGACGTGAACATGGACGAAGGCATGCTGGATGCCAAGGAAGCCATGGTCACCTTCCTTAATCTGATTGCCTCTGAGCCGGATATTTCCCGTGTGCCGATCATGGTCGACTCGTCGAAATGGGACGTCATCGAAGCCGGACTGAAGTGTATTCAAGGCAAGCCGGTTGTGAACTCGATCTCTCTGAAAGAAGGCGAAGAGGAATTCCGCGAGCGCGCAAGCCAGTGCATGAAGTTCGGTGCGGCCGTCGTGGTAATGGCTTTTGACGAAACCGGCCAGGCCGACACCTTCGCCCGCAAGGCCGAAATCTGTAAGCGCTCCTATGACATTCTGGTCAACGAGATCGGCTTTCCGCCCCAGGACATTATTTTCGACCCCAATATCTTCGCCGTTGCCACGGGCATAGAAGAGCACAACAACTATGCCGTCGACTTCATCGAGGCCACCGCCTACATCAAGCGTGAACTGCCTCATGCGATGGTGTCCGGAGGGGTCTCCAACGTGTCGTTCTCGTTCCGGGGCAATAACCCCGTCAGAGAGGCCATCCACTCTGTATTCCTCTACCACGCCATTAAAGCTGGCATGGATATGGGTATCGTCAATGCTGGCCAGCTCGCCATCTACGACGACCTCCCCGCTGAGTTGCGCGATGCCGTCGAAGACGTGGTACTCAACCGGCGCGATGACGGAACAGAGCGCCTGCTGGATATCGCCGAGAAATATCGCGGTGACGGCAAAGGCAGCACTCAGAAAGAAGACCTAAGCTGGCGCGAATTACCCGTTGCCAAACGTATTGAGCATTCTCTGGTGAAAGGTATTTCCACCTTTATCGAGGAAGATGCCGAAGCAGCACGTCAGGAGGCAGCCCGTCCCATTGACGTGATCGAAGGGCCGCTGATGGACGGCATGAACGTGGTCGGCGACCTGTTTGGCGACGGCAAAATGTTCCTGCCTCAGGTGGTGAAATCTGCCCGCGTGATGAAGCAGGCCGTTGCGTACCTGAACCCCTATATCGAAGCCCAGAAAGAAGTCGGTGCCAAGGCCAACGGCAAGGTGCTGATGGCCACGGTGAAAGGCGATGTCCACGATATCGGCAAAAATATTGTTGGCGTTGTGCTCCAGTGCAATAACTTTGAGGTTATCGACCTGGGCGTTATGGTGCCCTGCGACAAGATCCTGGAGACAGCCAAGGCCGAAGATGTCGACATTATCGGCCTAAGCGGGCTGATCACCCCGTCATTGGACGAAATGGTGCACGTTGCCAGTGAGATGCAACGCCTGAACTTTCAGGTACCGCTGATGATAGGCGGTGCCACAACATCGAAGGCTCACACCGCAGTAAAAATTGAGCCGAAATACCAAAACGACGTTGCCGTTTACGTTCCCGATGCCTCTCGCAGTGTCGCGGTAGCGACACAACTTATCAGCCGCGACATGAAAGCCAATTTCGTGGCAGAACGACGCGATGAGTACGAGCGCGTTCGCGCGCGCCGCGAGGGTAATCAGCGTAAAACCCGACTGCTCGACTACCCGACGGCATGCAGCCGCGGCCTCAATATCGACTGGGCTGATTATCAGCCACCGACGCCAGCCTTCCTTGGCACCCGCGTGTTCACTGATTATCCCTTGGAAAAACTGCGTGAAACCATCGACTGGACGCCCTTCTTCATCTCCTGGGGGCTGGCGGGCAAATACCCCAAAATCCTCAACGACGAAAAAGTCGGCGAAGCCGCTCAGAACCTGTTTAACGACGCCCAGCAAATGCTCGACAAGCTGATCAACGAAAAGCGGATTCACGCCAATGCCGTTATTGGCTTCTGGCCCGCGCAGCGTCGTGGCAGAGATGATATTGCCGTCTTCAATGAACAGGGCGAGGAAATCAATATCCTTCACCACCTGCGTCAGCAGGCAGAAAAGGCCGACAACAAACCGCAAATGAGCCTGGCTGATTACATTGCGCCGGAAGGCAGTGGCGTTAAGGATTATATTGGCGGCTTTGCGGTGACCACCGGCATCGGCGCCGACGAACTCGCCCAAGAGTACGAGGCCGCCAATGACGACTACAGCGCCATTATGGTCAAAGCGCTGGCGGATCGCCTGGCGGAATCCTTCGCGGAGCATATGCACCTGCGCGTACGCAAGGAATTCTGGCCTTACGCGACAGATGAATCACTGAGTAACGAGGAATTAATCAAAGAGGCCTATCGCGGTATTCGCCCCGCTCCGGGCTACCCGGCCTGCCCGGACCACACCGAAAAAAGTACCCTTTTTGAGCTGCTTGATGCCACCAACGCAACGGGAATCAGCCTTACCGAGCACCTGGCCATGTTCCCCGCCGCCGCCGTCAGCGGCTTTTATTATTCGCACCCCGATTCGCGCTACTTTGCGGTGGGACGTGTAGCCAAAGATCAGGTCGCCGATCTTGCCAAACGAAAGGGCATGGAAATGGCGACCATGGAACGCTGGCTATCTCCCATTCTGGATTACGATCCCTGAGGCATCGCGGAAAGTCCGCTAAGGCTATGCGGGAAAAGCACTTAGCCTTGGCGGACTCGGCAAGGCTATTATGCAAACGGTAAGATGGGCTGACTGGTTAAGGACATGAAATGACAGACCCCGACAAAAAAGACGAGAAAAAACCCGGCCCGCTGCAGGTTGTCGGTAGTGTAATTTCTGCAGCATTTGGTGTGCAGAGCAGCCGCAACCGTGAGCGCGATTTTCAGCACGGCCGCTTTCGCAATTACGTGATTGCGGCCGTGGGCTTCGTGATGGTGTTTATCGTGGTCGTCTTCAGTGTGGTGCAGATGGTGCTGAAAAGCGCTGGCTGACCCCATTTCTCGAGCAATAAAAAAGGCTGCCGAGGCAGCCTTTTTTATTGCAACCGTCACCGGCTCTTAATAGCCAGGCATGCCGTGAAGCCAGTAAACCACAGTACCGACCACAATGGTCAGGATCGCAACGGCGGCGCAAGCATCAGCAAAACTGTCCTCACGCGCTTCTTGATTGTTGTCAGACATAGCAACCTCAAAAGATTATCGGAATAAAATACCGGATTATTCCGGCAGACAAAGACGGCGCATTATAACAAGTTTCTGGATAACGAAATCCACTAAATGATAATCGGCCAGACGTATAAGCCTTATCCGCAAAAAGCATTAGCGATATAACCGATAACATTTTAAGATTCGCGCCAGATTGCTATTAAGCCCTCCGGCAGAGTTCTCCGCCGGTATCGCCGGGCTTCCGAGCCCTACAAGACCGATTTAACGCGAGAGATTTCAACGCTTTATGTACGCCTACGACCAGTACGACCGGCAAATTGTCAGCCAGCGTGTCGCCCAATACCGGGACCAAACCGAACGCTACCTGGCAGGTAAAATCAGCGATGAGCAGTTTCTGCCGCTGCGCCTCCAAAACGGCCTTTACGTTCAACGCCTGGCCCCCATGCTGCGCATCGCGGTTCCCTACGGCACGCTCAACAGCCAACAGTTGCGCAAACTGGCGCATATTTGCCGCCATTACGACAAAGGCTACGCGCACATCAGCACGCGGCAGAATATTCAGCTGAACTGGCCAAAACTCGAAGAAGTTCCCGACATTCTCGAAGAGCTACTCGAGGTCGATATGCACGCCATTCAGACCAGCGGCAACTGTATTCGCAACGTGACTGCTGACCAGTTCTCAGGCGTCGCTGCAGACGAGGTGGAAGATGCGCGCCCCTGGTGTGAAATCATTCGCCAGTGGTCAACGTTCCACCCCGAGTTTGCCTTCCTGCCCCGCAAATTCAAAATTGCCGTGTGTGGTTCCGAACAGGACCGTGCAGCGGTGATGGTGCACGATATCGGCCTGCAAATTGTTAAGGATCCCGAGGGCAACACCGCATTCAAAGTGATCGTGGGCGGCGGCTTGGGTCGCACCCCGGTGATTGGCAGCGTGATTCATGACGCCCTCCCCCCACAGCACCTGCTGACATACCTGGAAGCCATCGTCCGGGTCTACAACCAACTCGGGCGCCGGGACAACAAGTTCAAAGCGCGAATCAAGATTCTTGTTCGCGCCATGGGCGCTGATGCCTTCAAGGCGAAAGTGGAAGAAGAATGGGCCTTCATCAAGGACGGTCAGCTGAGCCTGCCCGAGGAAGAAGTCGCGCGCGCCAAGTCGTTTTTCACGGCACCCGATTACCTAGCGCTGCAGAATGAGGATCTTCAGGCTGTCGCTCTTGAGAGCCCGGCGTTTGCCCGTTGGCTTGCGCACAACGTGCACGCGCATAAGCAAGACGGCTACGCGATCGTTACCCTATCACTGAAAACCACCGGCGTAGCGCCTGGTGACATTACCGCAGAACAATTCGTGGCTGTTGCGAATCTGGCTGAAGAATATGGCTTCGGCGAGGCGCGAAGCACTCATCAGCAAAATATGGTGTTGCCAGATGTACAGCAGAAGCAGCTTTTCTCTCTGTGGCAGCGGCTGGAGAGCCTAGAGCTGGCCAGCCCCACTGTGGGCACGATGAATGATATTATCTGCTGCCCAGGTGGGGATTTTTGTTCGCTAGCCAACGCGAAATCTATTCCGATTGCAGAAGCGATTCAGCGTCGCTTCGACGATCTGGATTACCTCTATGATCTTGGCGAGATCGAACTGAATATTTCAGGCTGTATGAATGCCTGCGGCCATCACCATATCGGCAACATTGGCATTCTCGGTGTTGATAAGAAAGGGCAAGAGTTTTATCAGGTTTCCCTCGGCGGTAGCCAAGGGTTAAACGCGTCACTGGGTAAAATTCTGGGGCCATCTTTTGCACAGGAAGATATTCCCGACGTTATCGAGAAAATTCTGAACTGCTACGTAGAGCGTCGCCAGCCCGACGAGGACTTTCTCGACACTTTCAATCGCATTGGCCTGGAGCCCTTCAAGGAGCGTGTATATGCCTAATATCATTAAGCAGGGCCAGATCGTCGAGGACAACTGGCAAGTGTGGCGCGACAGCGACTCTCTGCCGGACAGTGCCCATGTTATTGTTCCGCTCGCCCTCTGGCAGGCACAGCGTGATGCCCTGCTGGCCAAAGGGCCTGTAGCATTGTTTCTCGCCAGCGACGAGTCTCCGAAAGCCCTGAGCGATGACGACCTGGAAAAAGCGGCCTTTATTGCCGTCGATTTCCCCAAATTCATGGATGGCCGGGGCTTCAGTTATGCACGCGAGCTCCGGGAACAGCGTCACTATCAGGGCGAAATTCGCGCCATTGGCGATTTTATGCGAGACCAGCTTTTCTACATGCAACGCTGTGGCTTCAGCAGTTACGCGCTGCCCAGCGAAGAACTGGAAGCCGCATTGGCCAGCTTCAATGATTTTACCGAAAGCTATCAGCCGTCTATCGATCAACCGCGACCGCTATTTCGCAGACGCGCCTGACAGCAGCTCGATCCCCACAAAAAAGCCCGCTTTTAGCGGGCTTTTTTGTCTTTGGTGACATTCGCGAGTTATTTAAAAATCACCGAAAAAGTCACGGGTACAGCCAGAGAAATGTTATTCAAACCGGCGAGACTGCGCAGCTTGCCGATACCCGGTGCCAACTTGTGTCGAGTCACATCAATAAAACCAGGAGTGACCGTCGCGACGCTCAACTCACCGCCGCTCAATCGCGTCACCTGCGTCTGAAATATCATGGGGACGGTATTACCATTCAAGGTCAACTCCCCTTTCAACTCTACTGCCTGTTGCTCACCCGCTTTCAGTGCGCTCACCGACTCGAGATCGACATCAGCCACGAAATTCGCCGTTTTATACTGCGCGGTATCGAACAGGTATTTGCGCATGCGCTCATCACGGATTTCGATGCCGCTGTTAATGCTGTCTAGGGCAATCTCTATGGTTGCTTTACCGCTCGCGTCATCGATACTGCCAGCCACCTTTTTAAAGGTAAACAATTCTGCAAAACGGTCATTCTTGACACTGGTGATGTTCAGTGTCGAGCGACTGCTATCCATTTCCAGGGCATTCAAGCCACTGGCAGCCAAAGCCAGCGCTGCCGCACGGAAGAGCTTTTTCATTACCACACACTCCTTTCTTGATGAACTCGCATTGTTGGACAATATAATCCCAAAAAATTACCGACCATCTTACAAAGAATGGCTGCTCTTTGCAGATGTCCTGCGCATAAAAAAGCCCGGCCAAATGACCGGGCTTCTCATACGCTCAAAGCGTAATGCGATACAGCTGCTTAAATCGCGCTTTCCAGCTCAGGCAGTGCATCAAACAAATCGGCAACCAGCCCGTAGTCGGCGACCTGGAAGATGGGAGCATCTTCGTCCTTGTTGATGGCAACAATGACTTTGGAGTCTTTCATGCCTGCAAGGTGCTGGATGGCACCGGAAATGCCCACGGCAATATACAGCCCGGGAGCAACGATCTTGCCGGTTTGACCGACTTGCATATCGTTGGGTACAAAGCCTGCGTCAACAGCGGCACGAGAAGCACCCACTGCGGCACCCAGCTTGTCAGCCAGCGAGTACAGCATGCTGAAGTTATCGCCGTTCTGCATACCGCGTCCGCCAGAGACAACGATGTCGGCAGCAGTCAGGTCAGGACGATCGCTCTTAGCCAGCTCTTCTTTATCGAAGCTCGAAATCGCTGCGTCTTGGGCACTGGCTACGGCTTCAACAGCCGCAGAACCACCTTCAGCTGCGGCGGCATCAAAAGCGGTTGCACGTACAGTGATCACCTTGATCGGATCAGAAGACTGCACCGTTGCGATAACATTACCCGCGTAGATGGGACGCTTGAACGTGTCAGCGCTTTCTACAGCGATAATCTCAGAGATTTGTGCAACATCCAGCAGAGCTGCTGCACGCGGCAGCGTGTTCTTACCATTGCTGGTCGCAGGAGCCAGAATGTAACCGTAGTCCTTGCCCAGCTCGGCAACCAACAGCGCAACGTTCTCAGCCAGTTGATGACCGTAGGCAGCATTATCAGCCACCAGAACCTTGCTCACGCCGTCGATTTTCGCTGCAGCTTCCGCTGCAGCACCACAGCCTTCACCGGCAACCAATACGGCGATATCACCGCCGATCGCTTTTGCCGCTGTCACGGTGTTCAGGGTTGCCCCATTGATAGAGGCGTTATCGTGTTCTGCAATAACAAGAATGCTCATTAGATTACCTTCGCCTCGTTTTTCAGTTTTTCAACCAGTTCAGCAACGTCGGCCACCTTGATGCCTGCCTGACGCTCTGCCGGCGGCTCAACTTTCAGTGTTTTAACACGTGGCGTTACATCGATGCCCAGCTCGTCAGGAGTCAGAGTATCCAGCGGCTTTTTCTTGGCTTTCATGATATTCGGCAGTGAAGCATAACGGGGTTCGTTCAGACGCAAGTCTGTAGTCACCACTGCGGGCAGTTTCAGTTTCACTGTCTGCAGACCACCATCGATTTCGCGAGTGACTGCAACGCTGTCGCCATCAACCGCAACTTCTGAAGCGAATGTCCCCTGACCCATACCAGCCAACGCGGCCAGCATCTGACCAGTCTGGTTGTTGTCACCGTCAATGGCCTGCTTGCCCATGATGACCAGCTGAGGCTGCTCTTTATCAACAACCGCCTTCAGTACTTTGGCAATGCCCAGAGGCTGAACGTCTTCATCGGTTTCGACCAAAATGCCGCGGTCAGCGCCCAGCGCCAACGCAGTACGAATTTGCTCTTGGGCCACTTTGGGGCCGATCGATACAGCGACGATTTCAGTAGCGACGCCTTTCTCTTTCAGGCGCACAGCTTCTTCAACAGCGATTTCACAGAATGGATTGATCGCCATTTTGACATTATTCAGATCAACGCCAGTACCATCCGACTTGGGACGCACTTTGACGTTGTAGTCAACGACTCGTTTGACAGCAACAAGAACCTTCATGGATTCCCCAGTAAACGCGTAAATGAATGGAAATAGCTAACGTCCTTACGCTGCGGATTGAAAAATCGATCCGTCCAGACGAAGCCCCTTATAAAAAGCGCCGTTATATTGACGCCATTGCCCCGCGAGGTCAACCAAACCGGCCTATTCACCGCCTGAATAATGAGAATTAACGACATTGAATTTGATGCTTTTATAACCCAAAAAACGGCAAGAACAGCGAACAGCGCCGGACTCTGCCCTCCTCTATGCACGTAAAGCCACTGCACACTTGTAGCCTTTCCAAGCGCATCCCCCTATAATTTCGCCTTTTGACGGCGCCCAAAGGCTCAGACTATAAGGGCTGCGCTGAACTTGGTATTAAAGGAGAGAGACTGTGGAACGCGAATCGATGGAGTTTGACGTCCTGATCGTCGGCGCTGGTCCTGCGGGTCTGGCTGCGGCCTGTAAAATTCGCCAACTGAGCGAAAGCACCGGCCAAGACATCAGCGTGTGTGTAGTAGAAAAAGGCTCCGAAGTCGGCGCCCACATCCTTTCGGGCGCGGTCTTCGAGCCCACGGCTCTGAACGAGCTGTTTCCCAACTGGAAAGAGATGGGCGCACCGTTGAACACTGCGGTCACTGGCGACGACATCTACTACATGACCAGTGCGGAAAAGGCGACCAAAGTACCGGGTTTCGCCGTCCCCAAGACCATGCACAATGAAGGCAACTACATCATCAGTCTCGGCAACCTCTGCCGCTGGCTGGCAGAGCAAGCAGAAGGCATGGGAGCAGAAATCTACCCCGGCTTTGCCGCTTCTGATGTACTTTATAACGAAGATGGCAGCGTTAAGGGTATTGTGACCGGCGACATGGGTATTGCTGCCGACGGAAGCCAGAAAGACAGCTACATGCCCGGCATGGAGCTGCACGCCAAATATACTCTGTTCTCGGAAGGTTGCCGCGGCCACTTGGGTAAGCGGCTGATTGAGAAATTCGACCTGAGTGCGGGCAAAGATCCCCAACACTATGGCATTGGGATCAAAGAACTGTGGAAAATCGATCCAGCCAAACACGAAGAAGGCAAAGTTATTCACGCCACTGGCTGGCCGCTTTCAGAAAATGGTGCCTTTGGTGGTAGCTTCCTCTACCACATCGAAGACAACCAAATTTCTATCGGCCTGATCACCGATCTGTGCTATGACAACCCCTGGTTGTCGCCCTTCGAAGAGTTCCAACGCTTCAAGCAACACCCCGTTATCAAACAGTACCTTGAAGGGGGCGAGCGTGTTTCATACGGCGCTCGGGCCATCTCCAAAGGCGGTCTTCAGTCTCTGCCCAAAATGACCTTCCCAGGCGGCCTGCTGATCGGCTGTGACGCCGGCACACTGAATTTCGCCAAGATTAAAGGCAGCCACACTGCAATGAAATCGGGCATGATCGCTGCGGAAGTGGTTCACAAGGCCTTGACGGCCGACAGTAAATCCGGCGAAGAGCTGACCGAGTACACCACCGCCTTCGAAAACTCCTGGCTGTATGACGAACTCTACGCGCAGCGTAACTTTGGTCCTGCACAACACAAATGGGGCAACTTCATCGGCTCGGCGTACGCCTTCGTTGATATCAATATCTTCAACGGCAAACTCCCGTGGACAATGCGCGACGATCATGCGGATTACGCGCAGATGAAACCCGCTGACAGCTGCAAGAAAATCGAGTACCCAAAACCTGACAACAAAATCAGTTTTGACCGCCTCAGCTCGGTATTCCTGTCGAATACCAACCACGAGGAAGATCAGCCCTGTCACTTGACCCTGAAAGACCCAGAGCTGCCAATTCGCGAAAACCTGCCGAAATACGCCGAGCCTGCTCAGCGCTACTGCCCGGCCGGTGTTTACGAGGTAGTTGAGGATGAGAGCGGCACAGCGCGCTTCCAGATCAACGGCCAGAACTGCGTTCACTGCAAAACCTGTGACATCAAGGATCCGGCTCAGAACATTGTCTGGGTAACGCCTGAGGGCCTGGGCGGCCCCAATTACCCCAACATGTAAGTGCGACGAGAGTCGCGCTTGCGCGCTGTAAGATGCTGATTTAAATAGCATTTTACAGTATCGAAGAGCAGCTCAGGCTGCCCTTCAACCCCTGTCAAGTGAGGTGGAGAGGTTTTCCGGTACTCACGAAACAGGTTCAACGGTGGTACGACTTAGCAAGTCCGAGTCGGTGCCGTTGAGAACCCTGCAACCCTGGTATTACTGGGGTTGCATACGCACCTCAGTAAAATCTTCCCTGAAGAACAGGGTCGGGGTTGGAGTAGACAAGGGAGGAAAAGCAGAAATTGCATTTCCAACCAAACCGTTGAGCGAGCTAAACCGGTAACGGCAAAGCTTCTAAACGGTTGTCGATGCAAGCATGTAAAGCTGCGTTGATGATTGTCGATCTGACCACGATGACTGTCTTATCAGTTATTTCTCAGTCAGCAGACGACCGATTGTGTGACCAATCGTAGCCTAGGGGCAGCGCATCTCTGGTAACGGAGTTGTGTGAAGCGCCCTGACAATGTACCCCCGCGCAAGCGGTGTACTGTCTCCGTGAGGCGGCATGCAGAGACTGCCAGTAGCAAGGCGGTTGAGGGGCTAGGCTGGAAGGTAAGGTGAACGTAAGTGAACTGTTGATAAACGTCGTTATAGAGGAAAGAGCCAAAGCTACTGATAGGCTCTCACCAAAAGGTATGTGGTTGGTTATTCCGCTTTACATTCGGGATACGTCACCCTAAGCACCACCGGCGAAGAGACAGCACCTACCCCTTCCGTGTCATCAACGTGGAACTCGGTAAGCCCGTAGTTGCGCCTCATTGAGGCAGGAGCGTCGCAAGGCAATCTGTTGCGACTGCGGGTAAGGGAGGATGGAAAAAGCGAAGGCTCTGCTGTAATGGCAGGGATACCCGCCTGAAACATGGCGGGCAGCGAAAGCTGTGCCCACTTCCATCTGGTCTCTCATGGCGAGAGATCTGGATAACCCTCTACCGGGACGTAGAAAAGAAAAGGCAGCCCGGAAGGGCCGCCAATTCCGATTTACATCTTAGGGTAAAAATCGGTCAGGAGTTCGAACTGTTGTTCGGCTCCTCACCGAGCCGAGTTCCGAACTCCTTCCAATTACGAGAAGGAGATTAGCATGACTAGCGTTTCGCCAATAGCGGAATCTGCGGTCTCCGGCAGACCGGAACACTGGCACCAGATTAACTGGGGACACGTGAACCGAACTGTTCGAGGGATACAGATTCGCATCGCCAAGGCAACACAGGAAGAGGATTGGCGCCGGGTGAAAGCCCTGCAACGATTCTTGACCCGCTCGTTTTGCGGCCGCGCATTAGCCGTGCGACGAGTGACTGAGAACCAGGGCCGCCGCACACCGGGAGTTGATGGTGTGCTGTGGTCTACGCCCGAGGCCAAACGGCGGGCGGTGGGTCAATTGAAGTGCCGGGGATACCGTGCCCTGCCCTTGCGGCGAGTACGGATTCCTAAAGCGAATGGGAAAGAGCGCCTTCTGGGCATTCCTACCATGCGCGACCGGGCAATGCAGGCGCTGTTTCTACTTGCATTGCAACCGGTATCGGAAACCCGTGCCGATCCGAACTCCTATGGGTTCAGACCGGAACGCTCCACGGCAGATGCCATTATGCAGTGCTACATGCTCTTGCGTAAGAAAGGCTCCCCGCAGTGGATATTGGAAGCCGATATTAAAGGCTGCTTTGACCACATCGACCATCAATGGCTGGTTGATAACGTCCAGATGGACAAACGTGTTTTACGTAAGTGGCTGAAAGCCGGAGTGGTGGATATGGGTAGAGTGTGGGAAACGGTTGAAGGTACACCGCAAGGTGGCATCATCTCCCCTACGCTCGCCAATATGGCGCTCGACGGTCTGGAAGCATTGTTGGCCGAGCACTTCGGTGCAAAGGGCAGCAAGAAACTGCGGAAGCACAAAGTGGGGCTAGTGCGTTACGCGGATGACTTCATTATTACCGGCACCTCGAAAGAGCTGCTGGAAACGGAGGTCAAACCGCTGGTGGAGAAATTTCTGGCCGTTCGCGGCCTGACACTATCCGCTGAAAAAACGCATGTTACCCACATCGACCGTGGCTTTGATTTTCTAGGATGGAACGCACGCAAGTACGGGGGCAAATTGCTCATCAAACCGTCCGAGAAAAATACCAAGGCGTTTCTTACGAAATGCCGAAGTATTATCAAGAGCTACAATGGTGCCAGACAAGCACACCTCATCTGGCAGTTGAACCCAGTCATTCGTGGCTGGGTCAATTACCACAAGCATCAGGTGGCCAGCGACGCATTCACGCGAGTGGATGCGCAACTCTGGCAAGCTCTATGGCGCTGGGCGCGTCGGCGACACGCAAAAAAAGGTAAGCGATGGATTGCCAAGCGGTACTGGCGACACATTGGTAACCGAGCGTGGACGTTCGCTGACGATACTGTTGATGTAACGGGAACTGAGAAACGGGTTAAGTTGATATATGCAACGGACACTCGAATCAAGCGGCACATCAAGATCAAGGCGGATGCCAATCCCTTTGATCCTGACTGGGAGCTGTATTTTGAGGAATTGAGGCAGACGCGAATGCAGGATTCCCTGCAATATCGCCGACGCGTAAATTCTCTATATATGCAGCAATCGGGGCGGTGCGTAGTTTGCAATCAACCTATTTCCCATGAAACAGGCTGGCATGAACACCATTTGACCCGCAGGGTCGATGGCGGCAGTGACAATCTGGCTAACTTGGTACTTCTCCACCCGACCTGTCATAACCAGGTTCATCATCAACACCTCTCAGTTGTGAAACCGGCCTCTTTGGAGGCTTCGTAGAGGCTTGAGCCGTATGCGGGGAAACTCGCACGTACGGTTCTTAGGGGGCTGGGGCGCAGTAATGCGCCCCGGCTACCCGACAACCCAAAAGGGCAGCTTACGCTGCCCTTTTTTTGCACGACTATTGATGACACATCAATGCTTCAGCCACCCATCGTCATGACTGGCAACAGCGAGAATCGATCAGCAGCTCCCCAACTCAAAGTTACTGCCTGAGGAAGCCAAAATCAGCTTCCCATCTTCTTGTTCCGCCATCTCCACCAGACGATAGAACGAAGCGCGATTTACCCTCGCCGCCAAGCCATATTCCGTCATGACGCTGGGTTGCGGCTCTCCAGAGGTTTCATCTTCGGTCACGATTAATGGGTGTTCAGCAGCAATCGCATACCAGCGATTAACATTGGTTTTTACCGCTACACGCTGCTCAGGAGTACCTTGATTTTCGATTTCCGTATCAACGACGATGAGCGGCAGATCATCGACAATCAGCCGCCACTTTTCGACAGGCGTCACCAGGTAATACTGCCCGTCGTCCTCACGGCGAAGAATAGACGAGAAGAGACATACCAACTCTTGACGCTTGATCTCCCCGCCTTCATGAAACCATCGTCCGTCGGCCGTGATACGAATATCGATATCGCCACTGAATTCCGGATGCCACTTGTCGAGCGGCGGGCGTCCCTTCTGCTCACTCAGTAGTTTCTCAATGCTGTCCAGCGCCGACATAGCCACCTCCTGCTCAGCGAATCAAGCGGACGTTGATCACTCCTTCCAGCGCCGCAATTTGCTCCAGCAACTCCTCGCCAACATCACTGGCGAGATCAATAAGATTGTAGGCAATTTCATCGCGGCTCTTGTTTAGCATATCAACGATATTGATGTTTGCATCGGAGAGAATGCCGAGAATACTGCCCAGAATCTTGGGCACATTGTGGTTGGCAACCGCCAGTCGACACTCGCCACTGCGCTCCAGGTACAACGCCGGAAAGTTCACAGAATTGCTGATGTTGCCGTTACGCAAAAAGTCGTCCAATTGATTCGCCGCCATGATGGCGCAGTTCTCTTCGGCCTCGTCAGTGCTGGCACCAATATGCGGCATGAGAATCACGTCGTTGCGACCAATCAGCTCAGGCGTTGGGAAGTCGGTGATAAATTTACGCAGGCGCCCGGCGTTTAGGGCTTCTACGACCGCATCGATATTGACGATTTCTTCCCGCGCAAAATTGAGCAGACAGGTCCCTGGGCGGCAATTGCCCAGCAGATCGGCGTTAACCATGCCTCGAGTTGAATCGAAGACCGGCAAATGCAGCGTGATGAAGTCTGCCTTGGCGAACAGGCTGCCAATATTCTCCATTTTTTGCACCGCGCTGGGCAGTCGCCAAGCGGCATCGACGGACAGCGCAGGATCATAGCCAATCACCTGCATGCCAAGATCCAGCGCTGCTCGGGCAATCATAGAGCCAATGGCGCCCAGGCCAACAATACCTAGCGTGCGCCCCTGCAATTCATTACCTTTGAAGCGCTTCTTTTCCTTTTCAAGCAGCTTGGCAAGCTCAGCACCATCCTTCATGTCGCCCAACGTATCGACATAGGCAATACCTTCAAGAATGCCCCGCGAGCCCAGCGTGAGGCCGGAAATCACCAGCTCTTTTACCGCATTTGCGTTGGCACCCGGGCTGTTAAAGACGGGAATGCCACGCTGCGTACATTCGGCAACAGGAACATTGTTGGTCCCCGCCCCGGCGCGCGCGATGGCTTTTACCGATTCGGGAATATCAGCATTCTGCAATTTATGACTGCGCAGCAAAATGGCATCTGGCGAGCTGAATTCGCTGGCGATCTCGTATTGCTCTCTGGGCAGACGCTCCAGGCCTTTGACAGAAATCTGGTTCAAGGTAAGAATTTTGTACACACTTCCTCCTTCTCGTTTCACTTAACGGGCCGTGCCGGGCAGAATCTCCTGCAGCGACGCCAGCTCTTTACACTCCACTTTTGGAATGCAGCGAAACGCATTGATATTATTAATTTTTCCCGCAACTACCAGAGCCGCAGTGAAATCGTCATCCTGGGCCAACAGGCGCAAATCCCAGCGCCCTGCATCATCGGCATCCAGGCGCTTAACCTGCATGCCATCTAACAGCACGGAGAAATCGTGTAGCGGAATAGACAGCCCCTCACCACGCGCCTTGAGATAGGCCTCCTTTAACGTCCAGAAGCGGAAAAAGGCGGTCAGGCGCCCTTCAACCTCGATCTCTTTGAGAGCCGCCATTTCGGTGTCGGAAAGGTAATCATCCGCTGCATCCAACATTCCCTGGCTGTCGGTCTGAAACTCGACATCAACACCAACATCGACGCCATTGGTGACAGCACACAGCGTCAATCCGTGGGTATGGGCAGCATTAAAGCTTAAATTATGCTGATGCCCGGCGAGGCTCGGCTTACCATAGCGGTTAACCTCGAATTGCAAGGCTTCAGGCGCCATATCAACATACTCTGCGAGCACACAGCGCAAAAACGCTCGGCTCGCCAAATAGTCCTCGGCCTGGCCGGCATGCTGGCGCTGCTCGTATTCCTCCTGCTCATCAGGAGACAGCCACTGCATGTAATGTTGTAGCTTGGGTTTAATGCGGGGATCATCGGTCGCACAGCACCAGATATCAACCTGGCCGGCAGACAAACGCCTGAATTCACGCGTTGTCGTCATTATTATGTCCTTGCCGGGCCGAAAATCACGCACCCGGTTCTCTTAAGAGCAGAATCAAGGGCGCTGCTGCGCCCCCTCTCAGTTGATACTGATTTCTGCGGTGTTCCACAAAATATTAAAATAGCTAGCGAAAGCCTTTGACGCAGCATTTTGATTCATGCTGCGACGTACGCTCGCAAGTGTCTCTGCGTCCAGCGCAGCACGCTGCCCTGCCTGATGGTCTCTCAGCTGCACCACTAAGTAATCACCCGTCTGACGATGTAGCGTCGCCGCACTCACACCACTTTCCTCTGGCAATGGCATTTGGAATACGAAGCGGCGCAGATCCTGTTCAACAGAAATGTCCGTTCTGCGGATAGACTGGGATGCCTGCCATTCCAGCCCCCTCGCCTTGGCGACGGCTTCCGCTCGCTCGCCTGCCGCCATGGCCGCCTCAATTTCCTGCGCATCAGCAACGGCCAACGCCTGAGCTTTCTCAGCCTTCAACTCCGCACTGATATCGGACTTAACCTCGTCAAAAGGCAGAGTTTCCGGCGCTTGGTAAGCATCGACATGAATAACCAAGAAGCGTTCTGGGCTCAATTCAAATACATCGCTGTTTAACGCCTGGTCGCGCAACTCAGCGTCAAAGGCCGCCTGTTTGACGCGCTCATGGCTAAAGAGTTCGCTGTCAGCATCTTCCGTCAGCCAATCTGTCTCTTTGACCTCCAGCCCGAGCTCCTTTGCTGGCATGCTCAAATCTTCTGCGTTGAAAACCAGATCTCTCAAGGTCTCTACCGCGGCCGTCAGCTCAGGCTGCGCTTTCTGGCGGCGCAGACGCTCTGTAATCTCCAATCTCATGGAGTCGAGGCTTGGTGTGTCAGCTTCTTTGATGCTCAGCAATTTAATCAGATGTAACCCCGCCTCGGTTTCCACAGGCTCTGAGACTTGCCCTGGCTCAAGGGAGGCCAAGGCCTCTTCAAATTCAGGAGGGAAACTGTCCCCGCGGGTAAAGCCGAGACGACCGCCATCATCAGCAGAGCCTACGTCTTCAGACAGCGATTTTGCCAATGCCTCGAAGGACTCCCCCGCCATCAGCTTCGCCTCTGCGTCCTTCAGTTTTTCGAGCGCTTGTTCTCGACTTTGCTCATCGTTTATCTCAAGCAGAATATGTGCAGCCTCTCGCTCTGACTCAGTGTTCAGATTGGCCACCATATTTTCGTATTCGGCCTGGACCTGCTCCTCAGAAACTGGCTGATAAAACTGCTCTTCGTTCAATTCCAGATAGGAAAGCTTCACTTTCGGCTGACTCTGAAAGCGCGCACTGTTGGCATCATAAAAGTCACGCAGCTCGTCTTCACTGACCGTGACCTGGTTTTCATACTTGCTCAACGGCACGGTAACCGTGTGGAAGCCCCGTGTTTCGTATAGGTAGGCCACGGCATCATCAACATCAGCGTCCGTAACAAACGCCGAGGACGCAACTGATGCCGAGAGCTGCTGAATGCGCAAGTCAGCACGCAACATTTGCTTGAACAGAGCGCCGCTGTACCCCTGCAGCCTCAACACTTGCTGATACAGGTCTTGAGAAAAGCGGCCATCTTCCTGAAATTGCGGCATGCCCGCAATGACGGCATTGAGCTGCTGATCGGAAACCTCAATACCGGCTTCATCAGCGGCTTGAAGTAACAATTGTTGCTTGATCAATGTATCCAGTGCGGGTTTGCGCAACACGGCATCATCAAGCATGGCCGGATCCAATTGCTGCCCCATTACAGAAATAAAGCGGCGCTTCTGCATCGCGATCGCCTGCTGCAATTCTGCCTCAGAGACTTTTTCGCCATTAATGCTTGCCGCTGGCGGCTGGGATGAGGTGTTAAAAAGGCTGTCGATTCCGAAAAGCGCAAAGGGAACAATAATGATGGCGATGATGACTTTCGCGGCCGTTCCCTGAATGTTATCCCTGATGTTCTGCAGCATGTACGTTGGACCCGTTTAAATATAAAAAAAGCGCATCTTTCGATGCGCCTTTCGACAGAGGCATACCCTCTTTTCAGTGGCGGCTCTGCCTAACGCTATAAGCTGTTCGCCCTTAGTTGCAGGCGTCTTTCAGCGCTTTACCCGCTTTGAAGCTAGGAATCTTCGCAGCAGCGATTTCGATCGGCGCACCAGTCTGAGGGTTACGGCCGGTACGGGCAGCACGCTCTTTGACACTGAAGGTTCCGAAGCCAACCAGTGATACTGAATCGTTTGATTTCAGTGCATTAGTGATCGCTTCGACGGCGGCGTCCAGTGCACGCCCAGCCGACGCTTTGGACAGGTCTGCGGACTCAGCAATAGCGTCGATTAGCTCAGATTTATTCACTTATCCTTCCCCTTCAAATTGTTATGAAAAACCGTATAGCAACGCTGGTGACAACCTACACGCATCGATAAATTACGCGGTAGCTGCCGACTCAGAGAGAGGGTTTTATACCAACTGCCATGGGGCCGGTCAAGGAAACTCTGCGCCACCGGACGCATTATCGCAAATATGCCAAATACAGTTGCCACGGGGGCTGGAGGCTGGTTAATAGATAGCCAACCTCAGCCAAAAACGCTCTATCATATTTTTATTCAATGCGCATTAGGGCGAGCGTTTTCCGCGTTCTCCCGAGATGCCTCAACAGCTTTTTGACCGTCATCAAGGCCGGCAAGATATTCCTCTTCAGAAATTTCCTGAGGAATGCTTTCGAGCGCAATATTGAGCACTTCGTCAATCCATTTGACGGGCCGAATATCGAGGTCTGCTTTGATATTTTCTGGAATCTCTTTCAAATCGCGCTCATTTTCTGCCGGAATCAGCACGGTACGAATGCCACCTCGATGCGCGGCCAATAATTTTTCCTTCAGGCCGCCAATCGCTAACACCTGCCCTCGCAGGGTAATTTCCCCGGTCATCGCAACATCGCTGCGTACGGGAATACCGGTTATCACTGAAACAAGCGCCGTACACATGCCTATCCCAGCAGACGGACCATCTTTTGGCGTCGCACCTTCCGGCATGTGAATATGGATGTCGTGGCGGTCGTGATATTTAGCGGGAATACCAAGGCGCTTGGAGCGACTACGAACGACGGTCATTGCGGCCTGAATAGACTCCTGCATCACGTCTCCCAGAGAGCCGGTCTGCACCTGCCGCCCCTTGCCCACGACCGACACAGCCTCGATGGTCAGCAACTCACCCCCCACCTGCGTCCATGCCAGTCCGGTGACCTGGCCAACCTTGTTCTCCTCTTCGGCCTTACCGAAGGTGTATTTACGTACGCCGAGATAATCCTCAAGATTTGCCGCATTCACCACGATTGGCGTCGACTCATCACTGAGCGCGACATTCTTGACGATTTTCCGGCAGATTTTGGCAACCTCTCGCTCCAATGAGCGCACCCCTGCCTCTCGAGTGTAATAACGAACAATGTCCTGCAATGCGTCGTCATTGATTTCAGCTTCTTTGGCTTTGAGGCCATTATTTTTGAGCTGCTTGGGCACCAGATAACGGCGTGCAATATTAATTTTCTCATCCTCGGTGTAACCGGGGATTCGAATCACTTCCATACGGTCCAGCAGCGCAGGGGGAATATTGAGCGAATTCGACGTGCAGATGAACATGACGTCCGACAAATCGTAATCCACTTCCAGGTAGTGGTCGTTGAAAGCGTGGTTCTGCTCAGGATCCAACACCTCCAATAACGCTGATGCCGGATCGCCACGGTGATCCATCCCCATCTTGTCGATTTCATCCAGCAGGAATAACGGGTTACGAACGCCGGTTTTCGACATTTTCTGGATGACTTTGCCCGGCATGGAACCGATGTACGTGCGGCGATGACCGCGAATTTCAGCTTCGTCACGCACCCCACCCAGCGCCATACGCACGAACTTCCGATTCGTAGCACGCGCGATGGACTCGCCGAGTGACGTTTTGCCGACCCCAGGAGGCCCTACCAAGCAGAGCACAGGGCCTTTCACTTTCTTCACTCGTTTCTGGACTGCGAGATACTCAAGAATACGGTCCTTGACCTCTTCAAGCCCGTAATGATCACTGTTGAGGATCTCTTCCGCTTTCTTCAGGTCGTGTTTAACCCGAGAACGTTTCTGCCACGGGATATTAACCAGCCAGTCGATGTAACCGCGAACCACTGAGGCTTCCGCCGACATCGGCGACATCATCTTGAGCTTGGAGAGTTCCGCTTTTGCCTTCTCCAGCGCCTCTTTACTCATGCCGGCGTCACTGACACGTTTTTCGAGCTCTTCAAGCTCATTGGCGCCATCTTCCCCCTCACCCAATTCGCGCTGAATCGCTTTCATCTGCTCATTGAGGTAGTACTCGCGCTGGCTTTTCTCCATCTGCTTCTTAACGCGACCGCGAATCCGCTTTTCGACCTGAAACAGGTCTATTTCAGACTCCATCAGCGCCATCAAATGCTCCAAGCGCTCGCGCTCGTCGCTCATTTCCAGTACAGCCTGCTTCTGCTCCAGGTCCATACTCATATGCGCTGCAACGGTATCAGCCAGACGTCCTGGTTCGTCAATACCAGCGAGTGACGTCAGAACTTCGGCGGGAATTTTCTTACTGAGATTGATGTACTTTTCAAACTGCGACACCGCAGAGCGAAGCATTACCTCAGCTTCCTCAGCAGGAATTTTCTCTTCAGGCAAAGCAACAATTTCCGCCTGAAAATACTCTTCTTCAGCGGTGATGCTGTTTATTTCTGCTCGGTAATCGCCTTCGACAAGTACCTTGACCGTGCCATCGGGAAGCTTCAATAATTGGAGAATATTGGCCACGGTACCAATGTCGTAAAGGTCTTCGGTGCCCGGCTCATCAACATCGGGGTTCTTCTGGGCAGCGAGAACGATCTCTTTATTGCTGGACATTGCCAGCTCCAGAGCACGAATAGACTTATCGCGTCCGACAAAGAGCGGAATCACCATATGGGGATAGACCACAACATCCCGAAGGGGAAGCAGCGGCAATTCCAGGGTCTCACGTGTATCAGCCATTAGCTCGCCTCGTAGTAATACTGTGAACGCCCGCAGGCAATAAATTCTACGGCTTACGGACGGCTATGGTTCTAAGATGGGGACTTGCCAGGGGAAAAACAAGACTTGACTGTAAACAAAATGACAAAAGCCGCCTGTATAGGCGGCTTTGCAGGTCTTACTCTTCAGGAGCGGCTTTGCGCTGCTCACTGTAGACCAGTATCGGCGGCGATTCGCCATTGATCACGGAAGCATCTATGACCACTTTGCTGACATTGTCGACAGAAGGCAGGTCATACATCGTATCCAGCAACACCGACTCCAAAATAGATCGGAGGCCGCGGGCGCCAGTCTTACGCGCCATGGCCTTCTCTGCGACGGCACGAAGACCATCGTCACGGAAATCAACCTCGACACCTTCCATCTCGAACAATTTAGAGTACTGCTTGGTCAGCGCGTTGCGCGGCTCAGTCAGAATATTGACGAGCGCATCGGCATCCAGCTCTTCCAGTGTCGCAATGACAGGCAAACGACCGACAAACTCAGGAATCAGGCCGTAGCGCACCAGATCTTCCGGCTCGACATCAGCCAAGACTTCACCCACGTTACGAGATTCATCTTTGCTTTTGACCTCAGCACCAAAGCCGATTCCGCCTTTTTCTGAGCGGTCGCGAATCACCCGGTCCAAGCCAGCGAAGGCACCACCACAAATAAACAGGATATTAGCCGTATCCACCTGCAGAAACTCCTGCTGGGGATGCTTGCGGCCTCCCTGCGGCGGAACCGAAGCCACGGTACCTTCAATCAGCTTCAACAGCGCCTGCTGCACACCCTCACCCGAGACGTCACGGGTAATTGACGGATTGTCTGATTTACGCGAAATTTTGTCGATCTCATCGATGTAGACAATCCCCATCTGGGCCTTTTCCACATCGTAGTCGCACTTTTGCAGCAGTTTCTGAATGATGTTCTCGACATCCTCGCCGACATACCCCGCCTCTGTCAGCGTCGTAGCATCAGCAATGGTAAACGGGACATCGAGCAGGCGCGCGAGCGTTTCAGCAAGCAAGGTTTTACCGCTACCGGTGGGGCCCACAAGCAGAATATTGCTTTTGCCCAGCTCCACATCATCCTTGTTCTTGTCGCCATATCGCAGGCGCTTGTAGTGGTTGTATACCGCTACCGCCAATACCTTTTTGGCACGCGACTGGCCAATAACATACTGATCCAGCGTCGCATTAATTTCCTGCGGAGAAGGCAGTTTGCTGCTACCGGACTCGCCAGCGGCTTCCTGCACTTCCTCGCGGATAATGTCGTTACACAGGTCTACGCATTCGTCACAAATGAACACGGAGGGGCCCGCAATGAGTTTGCGCACTTCGTGCTGACTTTTGCCGCAGAATGAGCAATACAGCAGTTTGCCGTTGTCGTCTGCGCCGTCTTTACTACTCATTAACACTCACCTTGTCGATGTTTCGGGGCGAATTTACTTCTGTAAATTAAAATGACCCCTTTTACCCAGTTTTGCAAGTCGCCGGGTACGATCTCTCATACCCTACGGCTTAGCTACGCGAAGTGATGACCTGGTCAACCAAACCGTAATCGCATGACTGCTGGGCATTCATAAAGTTATCCCGCTCAGTGTCGCGAGAGATGGTTTCGTAGTCCTGACCGGTGTGCTCAGCCATCAACTGATTCAAGCGCTCGCGAATAATGAGAATTTCACGTGCATGGATATCGATGTCGGTAGCCTGCCCCTGAGCGCCGCCACTGGGCTGATGGATCATCGTGCGAGCATTGGGAAGAATATAACGCTTACCCTTCGTACCGCCGCTCAGCAAAAATGCCCCCATACTGGCCGCTTGACCGATACACATCGTGCTGACGTCAGGCTTGATAAACTTCATCGTGTCGTAAATGGACAGTCCTGCAGTGACCGAGCCACCCGGAGAGTTGATATACAAGTGAATATCTTTGTCGGGGTTCTCAGATTCCAAGAACAGCATCTGCGCCACGATCAGGTTGGCCATATGGTCTTCAACCGGGCCGACGCAGAAGATAACGCGCTCTTTCAAAAGGCGGGAATAAATATCGTAAGAGCGCTCGCCACGGGCGGTCTGCTCAACGACCATGGGGATCAGGCCGAGATTATTAATGGTATTGTTGCTGATTCCGTCGAAATTGCGGGACATACTCAATTCTCTTAAGTGGCGTGAATTGACTGTTACGTTATGGCATGCCAGAAAAAAATCAAGCGGCGGAACCGAAGTTCAGCCGCTTGACGAGGAATACGAGATCAGCTTGGAAATTAAGCTTCTTCGTCTTCCGAAGACGGCGGCGACATAACCTCTTTGTAGCTTAAAGTTTCTTCGCTAACCTTCGATTTTTCAAGCAGTTTCTCAACTACTTGCTCTTCAATCACAATGCCTTCAATCTGCTGAAGCTGCTGAGGCTGACTCATGTACCAGTTGATGACTTCTTCTTTGTCTTCATAGCTGGCAGCCATTTCTTCCAGCGTCTCACGAACCTTATCGGCATCGGCTTTAATTTCTTCAGAGCTGATCAGCTCATTCAACACCAGGCCCAGTTTTACGCGACGCTCGGCGTTGTCGCGAAACAGGTCATCTGGCAGGATGTCGGCCGGGTTCAATTTCTCAGCGAGAGCACCGAACTGCTGCATCTGCTGGTTGCGCAACGCATCGATCTCTTGCGAGATCAAGGCCTTCGGCACTTGCAGATCGCCGTGAACCGCCAATACGCCATCCATCACTTGAGTTTTAATGCGGTTCTTGGTGGCATTTTTCAACTCTCGCGCCATGTTTTTTTCAACTTCAGCACGAAATGCTTCTTCACCACCCTCTTCTACACCGAATGCTTTGAAGAATTCGTCATCCAGCTCAGGCAGTTTGCGCTCTTTAACCGCGTTGACCTTGATCTTGAACTCGACAGCAGCACCTTTCAGCTCTTCGCTGTGATAGTCCTCGGGGAAGGTCAGTGCGACGACTTTTTCCTCACCGGCAGTCATGCCCACGATGCCATCTTCGAAGCCTGGGATCATACGGCCAGAGCCCAATTCGAGATCGGTACCTTCTGCCTTGCCACCTTCGAATTCTTCGCCGTCTTTGGTGCCGACAAAGTCGATATTGACTTGATCACCTTCGGCTGCCGCACGCTCTGCCACTTCCCACGAAGCCCGCTGTGTCCGCAGATTCTCGATCATTTCATCGATATCAGCAGTGGTAATTTCTGCCACCGGCTTTTTAACTTCAATGCTGCTGTAGTCTTTCAGCTCGATTTCCGGGAAGACTTCAAAGGTAGCGACAAATTCAATGTCCTTACCCTCATCCAGGCTTTTGGGCTCTATCTCCGGACGACCGGCAGGCTTGAGGCCTTGCTGCTGAATCGCTTCGTAGAATGAGTCATTCATCACCTGGCCAAGAACTTCCATGCGCACAGACTGGCCGAAACGCTGACGGATCACCCTCATCGGTACTTTACCTGGACGGAAACCATTCAGTTTGACGGTCTTAGCCGCTTCCTGGAGGCGGCTGTCCACTGCGCTATCAACGCGCGACGAGGGGACACCTACGATTAAGCGACGCTCAAGACCTGACGTCGTTTCTACAGAGACTTGCATGGAAGTTCCTCAAAAGCGATCTAACACACGAACCGCTTTCAGAGCGGCCCGTTTTAAGAATTCTATGAAATGGTGCGGATGGAGAGACTCGAACTCTCACGCCTCGCGGCACCAGAACCTAAATCTGGCGTGTATACCAATTTCACCACATCCGCACACGCTAAGCCGTTGATAATTAACGACTTACTAACAGTTTCGTCCAGCCCGAGCTGAACGAGGCGGGAAATTGTGCCACAGGGCCTGCCCACGATCAAGCAAAGCCCCGTCGCACAGGCCTTTCCGAAGAAAGGCCGGGAAGCACGTTAAACGCGCTCGATGATGGTGCTGATGCCCTGCCCCATACCGATACACATGGTCGCCAGACCGATGCTGGTATCCTGCTGCTCCATCACATTAATCAGCGTAGTAATGATGCGAGTACCGGAACAGCCGAAGGGGTGGCCCAGAGCAATAGCGCCGCCGTTGAGGTTCACCTTATCGTCCATCTTATCCAGCAGACCTAGGTCTTTCAGCACAGGCAGTGCCTGGGCCGCAAACGCCTCGTTAAGCTCGACCGTATCGATATCATCCATGCTCATACCCACACGCTTCAGTGCTTTCTGAGTCGAGGGGACAGGGCCGTAACCCATGATGGACGGATCAACACCGGCAACTGCCATGCTGCGAATTTTCGCACGAGGAGTCAGACCGAGGTCCATTGCGCGCTGGCCGGACATCACGATCATCGCAGAAGCCCCATCAGCGATCTGCGAGCTGGTGCCCGCAGTGACTGTGCCGTTTTTGGGATCAAAAGCAGGACGCAGTGACGCCAGACCTTCCAGCGTGGTGTCGCCGCGAACCGTAGTGTCAGCTTTCACCAGTACTTTGCGACCCTCTTCATCATGGCCCTCAATCGCCATAATTTCCTTGTCGAAAGCACCACGCTCTTGAGCCGCCGCTGCACGCAGATGAGACCGCAGACCGAACTCATCTTGCTGCTCGCGGCTGATGCCGTGCAGCATACCCAGTGCTTCAGCGGTCATTCCCATCATACCCGCGGCACGCGCTACGTGCTTGCTGGCCTGAGGATTGGGGTCAACACCGTGGTTCATCGCCAGATGCCCCATATGCTCAACACCACCCACCATGAAAGTGTCACCGAGACCAGCGGTAATTGACGCCGCAGCGGTGTGCAGGGCTGACATGGAGGAGCCACACAGGCGACTCACGGTCTGGCCTGCGACTTCGTGGGGAAGCTTGGTCATTACCGACATCATCCGAGCGATGTTCCAGCCCTGCTCATTGGTCTGGTTAACACAACCCCAGATCACATCTTCAAACAATGCAGGATCAACACTAGGGTTGCGCGCCAACAGCGCATCAACCAGCGCCGCTGACATATTTTCCGCACGCACGTTGCGGAAAACACCGTTTTTTGAGCGCCCCATGGCAGTACGGGCGCAATCTACAATTACTACATCTGTTGCTTTGAAGTTCATCGTTCTGTCTCCGCCCGATTATTTAAAGAAAGATTCGCCTTTGGCCGCCATCTCGCGCAGGCTGTCAGTCACCTGATACAGCTTGCCAAGGTCGGCGTAGCGATCTGCCATTTCCACGAAGGCTTTCACGCCCATCTGATCGATGTAGCGCATTGCACCGCCGCGGAATACCGGGAAACCAATACCCATAATGAGCCCCATATCGGCGTCTGCCGCACTGCCGACAATGCTCTCATCCAGGCAGCGAACCGTTTCGATGCACATTGGAATCATCATGCGAGCCAGGATGTCGTCGTCGCTCAGCTCAACACTGTTCATCTTGGCCTCAGCGGCCATTGACAGCGCAGTTTCGTCCTCAGTCTTCTTAGGCTTACCGCGCTTATCTTCCTCGTACTTGTAGAAGCCGATGCCGTTCTTCTGACCGTAGCGGTTCGCTTCAAACATCATCTGCGAAATACCTTTAAAAGGATGACGCATACGATCCGGGAAGCCTTCTGCCATCACTTCTGCGGCGTGGAAACCGGTGTCGATGCCGACCACGTCCATCAGATAAGCCGGCCCCATAGGCATACCGAAGCGCTCCATCACTTTATCTACGTGACGGAAGTCGGCGCCGTCGCGCACCAGCATGTCGAAGCCCGCGAAGTAAGGGAACAGCACACGGTTGACAAAGAATCCGGGACAGTCGTTTACAACGATCGGCGTCTTACCCATTTGCAGGGCGTACTTAACTGTGCGCGCAACGGTTGTTTCGCTGGTCTTTTCTCCGCGGATAACCTCAACCAGCGGCATGGCATGTACAGGGTTAAAGAAGTGCATACCGCAGAAGTTTTCCGGACGCTCCAGTGCTTCGGCCAGATAGCTAATGGAGATCGTTGAGGTGTTCGACGCCAGTACCGCGTCCTCGCGGATGTGTTTCTCCGTTTCGGCCAACACAGCGTGCTTGACCTTTGGGTTCTCAACCACGGCCTCTACGATAACATCGGCTTTATCAAAACCGTCATAGCTCAGCGTCGGACGAATGCTGCTCAGCACTGCCGCCATTTTGTCCGGGGTCATACGACCGCGGGCAACACGCTTGGACAACAGTTTGCCAGCCTCTTTCATGCCCAGCTCAAGACCCGCTTCAGCAATATCTTTCATCAGAATAGGCGTGCCTTTATAGGCAGACTGGTAGGCAATACCGCCGCCCATAATACCGGCACCCAACACGGCGCCCTGTTTAACATCGCCACCCTGCTTGGCAATAGTTCTGGCAGTTTTGCTGACGCCCTGCTCATTCAGGAACAGACCCACCAGCGCATCAGCCTGGGGCGTGCGGGCCAGTTTGATGAAATGCTCTATTTCCACTTCAATCGCTTCATCGCGGCTTAGCGTGGCGTTGCGCTCCATGGACTTAACGGCTGTCACAGGTGCAGGCATATTTTTACCCGCTTGCTGTGCCACCATCGCTTTACCGGTAGTAAAGGCCATCATGCGCTCAATATCGTTCAGCTTAACAGGCGACATTTTTTCTTCGCGACGTGCCTGATAATCAAACTCGCCTGCCAGGGTTTTCTTCAGCAGGTCTACAGCTGCATCTTTTAGCAGCTCAGGAGCCACTACGGCGTCGACGCCGCCGTCTTTCAATGCAGCGTCTGGCTTTTGCTGGTTACCGGTGGCAACCCAAAGGTTGGCATTGTCGCAACCGATGACACGAGGCAGGCGCACGGTGCCGCCGAAACCGGGGTTAATGCCCAGTTTGACCTCAGGAAGTCCCACGACAGCCGCAGACGACATCACGCGGAAATCACAAGCCAGACACATTTCATAACCACCGCCCAGCGCAACGCCATTGATGGCAGCAACAGTCGGTACAGGCAGGTCTTCAAAAGCGTTAAAAATGGCATTGGCTTGTTCCAACCAACCGCGCAGCTCGGCGTCTGGCAGCGTGAACAGCTCAGTGAATTCAGTGATATCGGCGCCCACAATAAAAACCGGCTTGCCGCTGGTAACGACCACCCCTTTCAAGCCTGACTCACTGGCCAAAGCCTGAGTAGCTTCGCCGAGTTCTTCCAAGGTCAGCCGGTTAAATTTGTTGACGGAGTCGCCCTGAAGGTCGAAGCAGAGCTCCGCGATGCCATCTTCCAGAAAGCTTGCGCTTAACGCCTTGCCTTGATAAATCATTGTTTTCCCTCTAATCGAGTTCTCTAGTCGAGATGTTGGCGGCGGCATTTGCCTAAAGCAACATGTTTACCATGTAAACATCCGGGTGCAAAACTACCCGAAAGCGATAGGCAAGGCAAGCCGCCGTGTTAAACCCGATTGCCCTACTCGGTGAGGCAATCGGGATCGAAGCGATACTCTTCTCTGAGCCACCCGGCCAACTCAGCCGCCGCAGGGTGATCGATACCATCACAACGCAAAGCCAGTACGGATTTCAAGTCTGTGGGCATCCCATCCAAGCCTTGACGCTGAAAGACATCAGCATATTCCACCAGCACCTCAGCAAGCTCAGCGGGCAAGGTCATCAGCGCGGACTTAAATGCCTCATCAGGACTGAGGCCCTGTTCATAGCCCGCAGGCAAACCCTGCAATGAGAGAAAGGATAGATGATAGGCGTTCATTGGGTTAACAAAATGCCCGCTACAAACCTCTTTCAACCAGGGCTGTCGCCCACGGAACGGCAGGACATTTAAAAACCGGCTACTCTTGCGACCGTCATTCACCGGGTAATTATCCCAAAGCAGCGGCTTGCGCCCCAGCAATTCACTCGCGCGGTGCATATCTTCGCGGCGATACTCGGTTGAAATGACCTGGGGCCCAGTCCACAGCAAATCGACCTCAGCGCCCAAGCCGTTGGCTAATTGCTCGAAATAGCCTTCAGGGCAGCGGCCAAACAGGGTCTCCAGAATAGGATCGTCGCTGTAATAGCTGGGGCACATGGCTAGTCTAACCCCCGGCAGCGCGTCCCTTACAACAGCCATAACTGCCAGTTGACGCGCTGCGAGCTGGGGAACTCCCGCAGGCAGATCATCAAATAGAATCCAAAGCATGGCTGGTTTCAGGGATTGAATTTGATTTAGCTTACGTCGAAGATCACGCTGATCCTGATCACCGAATTCGCTCTGCAAACCCGCTGGCGACAGCCCCACCCCCCAGTCGATACCAGCCTGAATGGAAGCCTCTGAGAGAGACCACAACCTTGCCGAATGCTCTTTGGAAAAGTCGTCACGCCAGCGACTGCGCAAACTACTATCCCCTTTAGGGGCATAGATATAGGCGTTGTACCCCCAGTCTCGCAACAGCCGGGGAAGTTCCCGACGCTGCTCCCAGCGCCACTGGCGACCGTAAAAACCCTCAATGACGCCCAGCGGCCACCGTTTCATCGCTCAGCCGCGGTAATAGCGCTGTGGGAAAAAGGCGCTACTGCGCACCGATACCGGAATTTGCCTGCCGCGAACATCAGCAAACAGCGCGTCTCCGCCATCCAGCACGACGGCATCAATATAGGCCATCGCGATAGGTCCACCTGTAGAAGGCCCAAAGCCGCCGCTGCATACTTCGCCAACCGCTTTTCCTTGCCCAGTCACAATGACACTGTGCTCCCGCACCGGCGCGCGGCCATCAATATCCAGCAATACCCGACGCTGGGGAACACCCCTGCTCAACTGCTCCTCAACTGCCGCCGAACCAATGTAACCGCCGGCCCTGTCTCCACCGGGGCGGCGGCACTTCTGAATCGCCCACATCAAGTTCGCTTCAACAGGACTGCGCTGACTGTCCATATCGTGGCCGTAGAGACACAAGCCAGCCTCCAGTCTCAAGGAGTCGCGCGCACCCAAGCCGATCGCCTCCACTTCGGGCTCCGCAAGCAGGCATCTGGCTAGTGCCTCGGCCTGATCACTGGCCACCGAAATTTCAAAACCGTCCTCGCCGGTGTACCCCGAACAACTCAACCAGCAATCATTGTTGCCGACAGACGCATAGGCCGTATCCATAAAACGCATTTCCGCAGTAGCGGGCGCAAGACGGCTCAACACCTCGCGTGCTTTGGGGCCCTGCAACGCCAGTAATGCGCGATCCTCCAACAGTTCCAACTCGATGGAATCCGGCAGGTGCTTACGCAGCCAGGCGGCGTCGTCATATTTACAGGCGGCATTGACGACCAGCATGAAATCCTCGCCTCGATTGGCCATCATCAAATCGTCCAGAATTCCGCCTTGCTCGTTCAGCAGCATGCCGTAGCGCTGGCGAGATTCTGCAAGCCCAAATACATCTTGCGGCAGGATAGCTTCCAAAGCCGCCGCGATATTGTCCCCGCTCAGGCGAATCTGTCCCATGTGTGATACGTCAAACAGGCCTGCGGCATCGCGCGTGTGAAGGTGTTCTTTCTTCACCCCGAGAGGATACTGAACCGGCATCTCGTAACCGGCAAAAGGTACCATCTTGGCACCGAGTTCCAGATGCAGCTTGTACAGCGCAGTGCGCTTGAGAGAGGCGTCGCTCAATGGTTTTCTCCAGAATGATTGGCCTGAGTCCTTCAGGCAAAGCGGAACAAACGGTCAAAATTCTGGCTGGTCTGCGCGGCGACTTCGCTGAAGGACATACCTTTCAGCTCGGCAACGCACTCCGCCACTTCTCGAACATATTTGGGTTCGTTCTTTTTACCGCGGTAAGGCACGGGCGCCAGGTAGGGAGAATCGGTTTCCACAAGCATGCGCTCCACCGGAACGCGCTTCACCACCTCACGCAAGTCTGCCGCATTTTTAAATGTGATGATGCCCGAGAAGGAGATGTAGTAGCCCATGTCCAGAGCCGCACTGGCCATCTCCCAAGACTCGGTAAAACAATGCAGGACCCCCGCCACCGAGGGATCACCATGCTCGCGTATCAGTTGCAAGGTGTCCTCCCGAGCATCGCGAGTGTGCACAATCACCGGCTTACCCGTAAGCGCGGAGGCGCGGAGATGGTTGGCGAAGCTGCGTTTCTGCGCCTCGCTTTTCTCGGCGCTATAGTAGTAGTCCAGTCCCGTTTCACCGATAGCAATGACCTTCGGCTGATCGGCTAATGCGACAAGCTGCTCCACCTCGCAGAGCTCGTCGCTGATATCCAACGGATGTATGCCTACCGAGGCATAGATATTGTTAAAACGCCGGGCTATGTCCACAACCGCCGGGGCATTCCCCAGATCAATGCCAATACACAGCATACGATCAACCCCACGCTCAGCGGCGGCGGCGACGGCCGCCGCAAGATCGCCGTCGTAAGGTTTCAAATCGATACGATCAAGATGGCAATGACTATCTACCAGCATGGGACGCAGAATTCCTTATGTGCAAAATACGGCGACCATTACATCCATGGCCGCCCAGGTCTGTTACATGGTGTGGGTAGGTTTTTCGGATTCCAGAATACCAGCGAGATACGCTTCAATTTTCTGATTGGCGGTGCGGTCCTCGCCAATGAACTGAACGCCAATACCGGCCGCGCGATTGCTTTGCGCTCCTCGTGGCGTGATCCAAACAACGCGGCCAGCAACGGGGATTTTTTCCGGCTCATCCATCAATGTCAGCAGCATAAACACCTCGTCACCAACCTGATACTGCTTCGTTGTCGGGACAAATAAGCCGCCATCGCGAACAAAAGGCATGTAGGCCGCATAAAGTACCGCTTTATCGCGGATGGTCAGCGATAAAATGCCGTTGCGCGCGCCCTGAGGTCCACTCATCAATACAGCTCCACCTCGTCAACAACCAGTCTGAGAACCCATTTCGTACTCACTATATCAAATATGCCATCTGCTACACATGACTGCGCAGCATTGACTGCCAGTCGAGCAGCAACTTTTCCAGAAGTAAGCGTTTGTTCAGGGCCGCACCGCGCAACAGCTTCGCTCTCACGCTCAACACCTCATCCATGAAGACATGCAGCCGCTCATCAGGCAATACAGCAAAAGGCAACCAGATATCGGTTGTCATCGGCTGCCCCGCACTTTTATGCCGAATCAAGGACGACAGGCGTCGCAACCACCAATCGAGCAGCTCAATACTGTCCTGCTCTTGCCACTCTTCCGCTAGCGCTACCGCGTCCTTCCTGCCCGCTACCAGCGCTGCCAGCGCCTCATCCTGGCGCTGCCACTGCGCCAGGCCGTCAGCCTCGAACAACTGCAGTGCCGCAAGCGGACGTCCGCCGCTCTCATCCAACAAGCGCTCAGCGCTGCCACCGCCCCCAAGCTGCGTTTCCAGCCAAGCCAGTGCCTGTTCCCGCACAGGCAAGGGGAAATTCATTTGCATACAGCGCGAGCGTATCGTCGGAAGCAGCTGACTGGGCGAATGGCTGAGCAGAATCAGCACGGTGTCCCCGGCGGGCTCTTCCAGGGTTTTCAACACCGCATTAGCCGTATACGCATTCATGGCTTCCGCCGGGTGTATGAGGGCCAGTTTTCTGCCGCCATCGCGGTGGGCACTTTGTGCGGTGAATTGCTGAAGGCTGCGAACCTGATCGATACCGATCTGCCGCTTACCTTCCTCTGGTGTCAGCTCGCGTAGATCCGGGTGCGAGCCGCTCGCATGCAGCTGGCAGGCTTGGCAAGCCCCGCAGGCCTGAAACCCTTTGGGTTGCTCACACAACAATGTAGCCAGCAATGCGCGCGCAAAGCGCAACTTGCCAATACCGGGTGCGCCGCCAAGAAGCAGTGCATGCGGCAGGCGCTGTTCTTCGTGGAGTTGGGCGAGCTGCTGCCACTGATTGGCATGCCAGGCGTAACTGATCATCGGCTCAGCCATCGGCTTGGCTCAACCAAGGCATTAGTACATCACGGATGTCGGCCTGCACATCGCTCAGCGATTGCGACGCATCAATAATGCGATAGCGATCGGGATCAGCCTGCGCCTGATCAATATATCCCTGCCGCACGCGCTCAAAAAAACTCATCTGTTCTTGTTCGAAGCGATCGAGTTCTCCTCGTTCACTGGCCCGAGACATGCCAATCTCGACGGGAGCATCCAATAACAAGGTCATATCCGGCTGCAGGTCACGATGCACCAACGCTCTAAGCTGAGCGATCGCGGACAACGACAAACCGCGCCCGGCTCCCTGATAGGCAACGGTAGCGTCCGTAAAACGGTCACACAGCACCCATGTACCCGCGGCCAGCGCTGGACGAATGGTTCTGGCAAGGTGTTGTGCCCTAGCGGCGAACACCAAGAGCAGCTCGCTCAACTCATCCATATGCTCGTCACGCGGCGTGAGTAGCAACTGGCGAATTTCTTCGGCCAGGGGCGTGCCACCCGGCTCGCGAGTCTGAATAAAGTCGACACCGGCCTCAGTAAGCAAATCGACAATAAAAGCCATATTACTGGACTTACCAACGCCCTCGCCCCCTTCCAGCGTGATAAAACGTCCTTTATTCATTGGCCTGCCCCCTTAGGAGCTGGACTGGACCGATAGTCCTGCCGTCGACGAAGCTGGTACTGACGAACGGCAGCCTCATGTTCAGCCAGCGTTTCGGAAAAATAATGGCTGCCATCACCCTTGGCGACAAAAAACAGGCTGCTGCCCGGTTCTGGCTGCAGGGCAGCATGAATGGCTTCGCGCCCGGCCAATGCAATCGGCGTAGGCGGCAGGCCGTTAATACGATAGGTGTTGTAGGGATTGCTGTCGTCGCGCAGGTCGCGGCTACGAATATTCCCCTGATACGCGTCACCCATGCCATAAATAATGGTGGGATCCGTCTGTAGACGCATCCCCTTTTGCAAGCGGCGAATGAACACGCCGGCAATTTCACCACGCTCGCCGGGAACACCAGTTTCCTTTTCTATAATAGAGGCCAGAATCAGCGCCTCGTAAGGCGTTGCCAGTGGGAGATTTGGCTGTCGCTTTTCCCACTCGTCCATCAGCACCGACTCCATACGCTGGTAGGCGCGCCGCAACAGTAATGACGGCTCGTCACCTCGATGAAAATCATAGGTATCCGGAAAGAAGAGCCCCTCAGGGTGTTTGGCCAACGGCGCCTCAATACCCAACTGCGCCCACAGTTCCGGCCCTGCCACCAACGTTTCGTCTGCTAACATGGGGCTGCCTTTCAGTTGCGACAATAACTGCTTAACAGTCCATCCCTCGACGAAGGTGAAATGGTGGCGCACCACTTCACCGTTTCGCATCATCGCCAACCATTGCCCCACGGTTGTGCCAGCGTGAACCTGGTATTCCCCAGCCCTCACCTCAGCCATGGAGGGTACTATCCGTGCCGCAATTTTGAGCACGCCCGGCTGCGCTATCCAGCCCCGTTCAGCCGCCTGATTGACCATGGTCGAAAAGCCCGTACCTCTCTCCAACAACATGACGGCACTATCTCCCTCAATCTGCAAACGCCGATCGAAATAATGGTCGACGTAGCCGACCAGAAGCACGCCGGCAATAATGACCGGAAACAGCAGCGCGGCAATAATTCTGACTAATTTAAGCATGAAACTGCGAATCAAACTCCCGTTGCAATGTCCGGCATAACTCACCGACCGGAAGGGACACACAGCCCACCGCCGTCACCGGCCAAATACCAAACACGCTGTTGCAGACAAACACTTCGTCGGCCTTGGGCAAAGCACTGGGACCCAGCCGCCCCTCGCGACAGTCGACGCCATGGCCACTCGCCCACTCGATAATTTTCTTGCGCATAATACCCGCGACACCACTGCGTGCCAGTGATGGCGTCATCAGCGTTCCGTCTTTGACCACGAACAGATTACTTCGCGTTCCCTCGACGAGGCAGCCAGAACCATCCAGCATCAGTCCCTCGTCGCAGCCACTGCGCGCCAATTCCGCAGCCGCAAGGACCTGCTCCAGGCGGTTGCAGTGCTTTATGCCAGCCAGCGCAGGATTCTCTGCCAGCCGCGTCTGGCAGAGCATTAGCCGTGCCCCCTTAGCCCAACAAGTATTACCGGGGAGCGGCCACAGCGACAACAAGCGCTCGGCTTCCCGCTCAGCACCGAAGTACCCACGCCCGCCGGCACGGCGATAACACTGGATTTTCAGCACCGTTGGCGCAACGACATCCACCAGGATTTCAGCGATCTCTCGGTGAAGCGCCGGGATGTCGATCCACAGACCAAGACGCGCCGCCCCCTGTACCAGACGCTGGAGATGCTCATCTATCCAAAGAACCCCATTGGCATCCACCCTCAGGGTTTCAAAAACACCGTCGCCGTAGGCGGTTGCGCGATTGTTTGGCAAGGCAGATGCACAGGGACGACCATTTAGCAGGGCGCTCAATGCGAGACTCCACAGGCCTTCGACAAGACTCGATCAGTCATCAAGCTTTGCAAACAGCAAGCTGCCATTGGTGCCGCCAAAGCCGAAGGAGTTGGACATGCTATAGCGGATGTCACGAGGCTGCGCATTGTTGGGCACATAGTTCAAATGACAGCCGTCATCCGGATCATCGAGATTAATCGTCGGCGGCGCCACCTGATCGCGAATCGCCAACACCGAGAAAATAGCCTCGACCGCACCCGCAGCCCCCAGCAGGTGTCCAACCATGGACTTCGTCGAACTCACAGCGACCTGACTGGCAGCACTTCCCATCAACTGCTCTATCGCTCGACTTTCCGCAACATCTCCCGCCACCGTCGAGGTACCGTGAGCATTGATATAGTCAAGCTTGTCCGCACTCAAGGCGGCATCATTGAGGGCAGCACGCATAGCAGCCAGTGCGCCACGACCATCTTCCGGGGGCGACGTCATGTGGAAGGCATCACAGCTCATCCCGAAGCCCTGCAGTTCCGCATAGATTCGCGCGCCACGCCGGCGAGCAGATTCCAGCTCCTCAAGCACCAGCATGCCAGCGCCATCCCCCAGCACAAAGCCATCGCGGCCTTTATCCCAGGGACGGCTTGCCGCCTGTGGGTCATCGTTGCGTGTGGACATCGCACGCGCCGCGGCAAAGCCACCCAGGCCCACGGGGGTGGTGGCCATTTCCGCGCCACCAACCAACATGGCATCGGCATCGCCGTAGGCAATCATCCGGGCGGCCATGCCGATATTGTGGGTGCCCGTCGTGCAGGCAGTGGTAATCGCTATGCTCGGTCCCTGCAGGTTATGGCGAATGGCCATCAAACCCGCCACCATGTTGATAATGGCACCAGGCACGGTAAATGGTGATAGCTTGCGGGGACCGCTTTTCTCAATAATCATGCGGCTGTTTTCAATCAATCCGATACCGCCAATACCCGAGCCAATAGCCGTACCGAAGCGCGGCGCATTTTCCTCGGTGATTGTAACTCCAGCATCAGCTAACGCTTGTTCCGCTGCAGCAATCCCGTAGTGTATGAAGGGGTCAAAACGCTTGGCTTCCTTTGCCGACATATACTCATCGACGCTGAAATCTTTAATCGACGCGCCAATCTGCGTCGAAAAGGCTGACACATCAAAGCTGTCGAGAACACCAACACCACTGCGCCCATCCAGTATGTTCTTCCAGCTCTCATCCATTGAATTGCCGAGTGGGCTGACCATCCCCATACCCGTCACGACGACTCTACGCTTTGACATGTTTTCCTCCAGAATCACTCTTCACCGCCTATACGGTGGATGGCGCGTCAACAGACCGCCAGTACCGGGCGCAATACTATCTCAAAGCGCCACCAACATAATAATCAGGCATAAAAAAAGCCGCTCTATATGCTATAGAAACGGCTTTTTCGTGACGGCTTTCGCCGTACAGAAAACTTACTGCAGGTTTTCTTTGATGTAATCGATAGCCAGCTTCACGGTAGTGATTTTCTCGGCTTCTTCATCAGGAATCTCAGTTTCGAATTCCTCTTCGAGGGCCATTACCAGCTCAACGGTATCCAGAGAATCTGCGCCCAGATCTTCTACAAAAGAGGCAGACTCCTGAACGTCGTCTTCCTTAACACCGAGTTGCTCTGCCACAATTTTCTTGACGCGTTCTTCAATGCTACTCATGGTCGTAAATGACTCCTAATTGATTTTAAGTTTGGAGCGCCCAACTTCAACCAACGCGGTCGAAGAAGAGGTCGTTCATCGAATACGTGTTGTATACCGCTCAGCACTTGCCGCTAATTCTACCTCGACTGCCGAGCCTTGTGCATAGCAAAATCTGAAAAATTCAACATTTCCGGACAGAAAGCTCTATTTTTCAGATGTTTACGCCATATACATCCCGCCATTCACATGAATGGTTTCACCTGTAATGTAGCCACCGGCATCACCAGCAAGAAAGGCCACCACCGACGCAATCTCTTCAGGCTCACCTAGGCGCTGCAAGGGAATTTGCCCCTTAAGAGCATCGCGCTGCTCGTCAGGCAATTTTTTAGTCATATCGGTATCGATAAAGCCCGGCGCCACGCTGTTTACCGTTATGCCACGCGAACCAATTTCCCGTGCCAAAGCGCGGGTAAATCCATCCATACCGGCTTTCGCCGCAGCATAGTTGGCCTGCCCCGCGTTCCCCATAGAACCCACAACAGAGCTGATATTGATGATTCTTCCCCAGCGGGCTTTGGTCATGCCACGCAGTGATGCCTTGGCAATGCGGTAAAGAGAGTTGAGATTGGTGTCGATGACATCGAACCACTCGTCCTCTTTCATACGCATCATAATGTTGTCCTTGGTAATACCGGCGTTATTGACCAGCACGGTTACCGGACCATACTGTTCTGCAATCGCCTTCAGCACCGCGTCAACCGACTCAGAAGACGACACATCCAGCGCCATTCCTGTACCCGTCACACCATGCTCGGCAAAGCGCTCGCTAATCGCCTGCGCACCTGATTCAGACGTTGCCGTTCCCACGACGGTCATACCCGCCTTGCCCAACTCAAGGGCGATCGCTTTACCGATTCCCCGGCTGGCACCCGTGACCAGTGCAACTTTTTCGCTCATAGCTAAATCCTTATTCCTTATTGACTGCGAACTTACTGAGAAACGGCTGCCAGCGCCGCATCGAGAGTCGATGGACTATCGACGTTCAGGCATGTCAGCGACTTCTGAATCCGTTTATTGAGGCCACTCAACACCTTACCCGGCCCACATTCGAGCGTGCATTCCACCCCTACTTCAGTCATCGCCTCAACGCAGCTCACCCACTTCACGGCGCTGTATATCTGCTCGGTAAGCAGGGCCTTAATTTTTGCAGGGTCGCTTTCAGTCTGTGCATGCACATTGTGGACCACAGGAATGACAGGTGAGTTAACGGTCAACTCCGCCAGCGCTTGTTCGAGCTTTTCACCTGCTGGCCGCATCAATGAGGTATGGAAAGGTGCACTGACCGGCAGCAGCATGGCCCGCTTGGCACCGGCTTCCTTGAGCTTTTCAATCGTTGCCTCAACCGCTGCAGTGTGCCCCGCAATAACCACCTGACCCGGAGAGTTATAGTTGACCGCTTCAACCACGCCCTCGGCGGCTGCACAAATTTCTTCGATTTGCGCATCCTCCAACCCCAGAACTGCGGCCATCGCCCCTTCTCCCACTGGCACAGCCGTTTGCATGAACTGCCCGCGGGCCCGCACCAACTTGACCGCATCAGCAAAGTCGAGCGCACCAGCGCAAACCAGTGCGGAGAATTCACCCAAGCTGTGCCCAGCCATAATTGTCGGCTGCAAGCCGCCCTGTGCCTGCCAAAGGCGCCAAACGGCCAGACTGGAAGTGAGCAGAACGGGCTGGGTAGTCTCGGTCATGTTCAGCTGAGACTGCTCGCCCTGCTGAACCAGCTCCCACATGTCATAACCCAAAGCCTCAGAGGCTTCGGCAAATGTTTGCTTCACGCTGGAATAGGCCTCTCCGAGCTCAGCCAGCATGCCCACTTTCTGTGAACCCTGACCGGGAAAAACAAACGCCAGTTTTTGTGCTTCCATCTGTCGCTAATCCTTTTATTTAATCAGTGAGTAGTAATGTCTTATGTCGGCAGGACCGGCATGTCCCGCAATTGATGGGCAATCCGCGCAGGCAATTCCTGCTTCATGGCTTTACTTGTGTGCCGAATTGCGGCCAGAAAACCCTTTGCATCGCTGCCACCATGGCTTTTCACTACCAGCCCCCGCAAGCCGAGCAACACCGCGCCGTTGTAATAACGGGGGTCATGACGGCGTTGAAAGCGGTTAATCACTGGCAATAACAACAGGGAAATGAGGCGGCCGCGCCAAGTACTGAGCAACTCTTCACGTAATGTGCGCCCGATATAGGATGCCGTTCCTTCGCTGACTTTCAGTGCGATATTTCCCACAAAACCATCGCAGACGACAACATCCACCCTGGCACTAAAAATATCACCACCCTCTATAAACCCGATGTAGTTGAGCGCGGCATCGCCTTCCAGCATCTGCGCCGCCTCCTGCAATACCGGCGTTCCTTTGATCAGCTCTTCACCGATGTTCAGCAGGCCCAGGCGAGGCGACTCAAGGCCATCTATTGACGATGCCAGCGCACTGCCCATCACGGCAAACTGCCGAAGCTCTTCGGCTCCGCACTGTACATTGGCGCCCAGGTCAAGCATATAGGTGTGGTGATTGTCAGCGGGAATAGCAGCGCAGATTGCGGGCCGCCTCACACCTTCCAATCGCTGAACGATAATACAGCTCATTGCCACTAGCGCGCCGGTGTTGCCGGCACTCAGCACGCCTCCTACTTTGCCATCTCTCAATAATTCAAGGGCCACAGCCATTGACGACTGCGGTCGCGAGCGCAATGCCTGAGCAGGTTTTTCATCCATCGGCACCACGTCAGGGGCGTGATGAACCGTAAGGCGCGGGGAATCAAAGCGCGCTTTCTCAAGCTGCTGCCGGATTGCAGGCTCGTCGCCAACCAGGGTGATATGAAGTTGTGAATTCTCGTTCAGTGCGAGAATAGAGGCAGGGATAGTTGAGCGGAGACCGACGTCTCCGCCCATTGCATCAACAGCGAGTCGCAGTGATGCCACGCAAAAGTCAGTCGTCTTTACCAGCGACTACTTTACGGCCACGGAAGAAACCGTCCGCAGTAACATTGTGACGCAGGTGCTTCTCTCCGCTAGTCTGATCAACAGACAGCGCTGCGCTGGACAGTGCATCGTGAGACCGACGCATACCGCGACGAGAACGGGTCTTTTTGCTTTTCTGAACAGCCATGGCTCAACAATTCCTCTTTACTTAATCTCGGGGCTTTAACGACCCCAGCACAGAAAACGGTGACTCACCCTTTTCTTCACTTCCGGCGCCTTCCGGCGCGGGGTAATCGACAGGTGCATCGGCTGCACATTCACGCTTATCATGGTAGTTGACGAACGGCGTGCTGATAATTAATTCATCCTGCAGCAGTTCATCCAGCTCAAGCAATTCTTCTCCCAGAATCACCGGATCCAGTGATTTTGGCAGCGCCTTAGCTTGCTCTTCGGTCCAGACAATCGCCAATGCAAACTCTGCAACTATCTCGACTGGCATCGGCTGAAGGCAGCGCTGACAGAACACATCAACACTTGCTACCGCTTTGCCATCGATACGGTAAAACCCCTGCTCTTCACGATACAAGCGAATATCGACCGTCACTTCACCTCGATCCGAGGCTAGCCCGGCCGCAAAACGCGGCAATGTACTCACACTTGCCTGAGCACGAATATTCGCAGTGGTTGCGCATAACTTCCGCGCATCAATCTGCTTGGGCAGGGGCTGGTTTTGCATAAGCGCGCAATCATAGGGATTTGCCCCCACGATGTCAAAGCAAAAAGCTGTATTTCTAAGCGCTTAGGCCACGCATTCCGGGCATCAGGAGAATTTTGATAAAGTAGCCCAATTCACAGCAAGGAAAAACCATGACCACCCCCTTTCCCACCCTCATTCTCGCTTCCGCCTCCCCTTACAGGAAACAACTGCTGGAGCGACTGGGTTTGGACATTGAGTGTCACCCGGCCAATGTAGACGAAAGCCCTCTGCCGAATGAAACACCCCACCAGCTCGCGGGCCGCCTTGCCTCCAACAAGGCAAGAACCGTTGGCGCGCAACATGAAGAAGCGTGGATAATCGGCAGCGACCAGGTGGCAGAATTGGACGGCTGCGCACTGGGCAAACCAGGCAACGCCACAAAAGCCGCCGAGCAGCTGCGCAACTGCTCCGGCAAAACCGTTGTTTTCCATACGGGACTCAGCCTGTTTCGCCACAGCGACGCGCGGGAACACCACTGCGTAGAACGCTATGCCGTCACCTTTCGCCCCCTGAGCGACGACCAGATAGAGCGATATATCACCGCCGAACCAGCTTTTGACTGCGCAGGCAGTTTCAAAATGGAAGGACTCGGGATTAGCCTATTCAGCGCATTAAGCGGCCGCGACCCCAACAGCCTCATCGGCCTGCCACTCATCCGGCTTATCAACTTTCTTAATAAAGAAGGCTATACCCTACCTTGATCGCTACGCCTCAAGGTATGCCACCAGCTCAGCAAACTGATCCACCACCCGCAGAGGCGACCAGCGAAGCAAGCGCTCCGGCGCATGCGCTCCATAACTGACACCAATGGATGGCATACCAAGCTTGCTGGCCATTTCCAGATCGTACTCCGTATCACCCACCATCAATGCCTCATGTGGCGACACCGAGAACTGGCCGCACAACTCCTGCAACATCAGCGGATGTGGCTTGGACGCTGTTTCATCAGCACAGCGACTGCCTGCAAACAGCGCCGCCTCTGGTAAATGGGAAAACACACGATTCAAACCCTTGCGGCTTTTCCCAGTGGCAACACAGAGTGTGTGCCCGGCCGCATGCAACCTCTCCAAGCCGTCGCCAACCCCCGCAAAAAATGAACAGGGTTTCTGATCCGCCTCAACAAACTGCCGGGAATAGGCTGCTCGCATCAGCTCCACCCCTGCCAACCCCAGCTCAGGATAAAGCTGGCCGATCGCCACGCCGAGCTCAAGCCCGATAATATTGTGGATTGCTTCCGCCTCAAGGGGCTCCAACTGCCGCTCGATAGCGGCGGCGCGCATACAGCGCACAATTTTGTCCGCTGAGTCCATCAGCGTGCCATCCCAGTCAAAAATCAGCAGCATCTGCGCCCTTCTCCTCCAAAATGGCTTGCAAATCTGACGGAAGCGGCGCGGTCACCGAAATTTTTCGCCCACCCAACTCAAATGACAACGAGTGTGCATGCAAAAATAGGCGGCGAAGCCCCCTATCTCGAAAACGCCGGTTCAACTCGTCATCACCGTATTTCTCATCACCAAGAATCGGGTAACCCGCATACTGACAATGCACACGAATTTGATGGGTTCGCCCAGTAATCGGCTTGGCCTCTACCAGCGTCGCCCCGGGAATACGTTCAATTACACGATACTCGGTCAACGACGGCTTACCTTCCAGACCCGCACGCACCATACGCTCACCGGATTGCAGCACATTCTTCTGCACGCGCACATTAACCTGCTGTTTACGGACTGGCCAACTTCCCGCCACCAGCGCCAGATAGCGCTTATCAACCGCATGCCTTTTCTGAAGAAGAGAATGCAACTCTTTGAGAACTGAGCGCTTCTTAGACACCATTACACAGCCAGACGTATCTCGATCAAGGCGGTGCACCAACTCCAGGTGACGCTCTTGCGGATACAGCTGCCGCAGCGACTCTATTAGGCCCAGCGAAACACCGCTGCCACCATGAACAGCCAAGCCAGAGGGCTTATTGATAACCATCAAGCCAGCATCTTCGTACAGCACGGCGTCGCGAATCTCTTCGCCCAAGCCCTTGGGCACCGGCGCCTCCTCGCGAACCGCCAGACGCACAGGAGGAATACGCAACACATCTCCCGCAACAAGCTTGTACGCAGGCTTGGCTCGAGACTTGTTAACCCGCACCTCTCCTCGCCGTAAAATGTTATAAATCTTTGACTTAGGAACGCCTTTTAACTCCCTCATCAAGAAATTATCCAATCGCTGACCGGCGAAATCTGCACTAACGGTTACAAAGCGAACGGCGGGATTGACCACTCCGTCTGACGTCACGTAATACCTCGGTAAATCATTGAGACAACTACTGAATCCTGTTATATTCGCCCGGTAGCGGTCGGGTCCGGTTCCCGCCACAGCAAGGGCTGTGCAGCGAGGGAAAACCGCCGACTCCTACCAGAGGCTGACACTGCCAACATTTTTGGCTTCGCCTCTCGACGTGAACAAGTAGCGTACCGGCGGCATTCTAGCGTAGTGCCGGTACATAAAACATTGTGCCGCTGAGATTTGTCGGCACCGCAGATGTGATAGAACTCTGTTAAAGCGAAAACCAACGAAGACGTTATCGATATCCGGCGCTTATACCCTGCGCCTGCCGTATTAGACGGACGAACGAATTGACCGCAGCCACTGCGCGCGGAATTGAATGCGGCGACGACATTGCCGCCTCACGATGAGAACGCTGGCCGACTCGGCCCCGGTGCCCATAAGGCCCAATCGACTCATTGAACGCTAATAGATGCTCAATCACATGAGCGGCCCGGCAAGTCCCAGCTTTTGGGATTTTCTAGCTCATGAAAAGAATGCTTATTAACGCAACTCAGCCAGAGGAGTTGCGTGTTGCCCTCGTTGACGGGCAGCGGCTGTACGATCTGGATATTGAAAACCGCACCCGTGTCCAGAAAAAGGCCAACGTCTACAAAGGGAAAATCACCCGCGTAGAACCCAGTCTGGAAGCGGCTTTTGTCGACTTCGGCGCCGAGCGCCACGGCTTCCTCCCCCTCAAAGAAATCTCCAAGGAATACTTCTACCAACACCCCTCTGATGTCTCCGGTCGCGCCAAGATCAAAGATCTGGTCAAGGAAGGCACGGAAGTCATCGTACAGGTAGAAAAAGAGGAACGCGGCAATAAAGGCGCAGCGCTGACCACGTTTATCAGCCTCGCTGGTCGCTACATGGTACTGATGCCCAACAACCCGCGTGCGGGCGGAATCTCACGCCGCATTGAGGGTGAAGAGCGCGCCGCTCTGCGCGACGCACTGAACAGCATCAATATTCCCGAGAGCATGGGCGTCATCGTGCGCACTGCCGGCATCGGCCGCAGCTCAGAAGAACTGCAGTGGGATCTCGACTACCTGCTCCACCTCTGGTCAGCTATCCAGCAGGCTGCCGAGGAGCGTAAAGCTCCAGTCCTTATCCTGCAGGAAAGCAATGTCATTATCCGCGCAATCCGGGACTACCTACGCGACGATATTGACCAAGTGTTGATTGACTCTGAGGAGTCCTACAACGAAGCCATGCACTTCGTGGAACAGGTCATGCCGCACTTTAAAAATAAAGTGCGCCTGTATCAGGACCAGGTTCCGCTGTTCAACCGCTACCAGATCGAATCGCAGATCGAATCGGCCTTCCAGCGCGAAGTTCAGCTTCCCAGCGGTGGCTCCATTGTTATCGACCCTACCGAGGCTCTAGTTTCTATCGATATCAACTCCGCCCGCGCCACTAAAGGCGGCGATATTGAAGAAACCGCCCTGCAAACCAACCTTGAAGCTGCTGACGAGATTGCTCGCCAGTTACGCTTGCGCGACATTGGCGGCCTGATCGTTGTCGACTTTATTGACATGATGGCAGCCAAAAATCAACGCGAGGTGGAAAATCGCGTCCGTGAGGCCATGTCCAGCGATCGCGCCCGCGTGCAAACCGGTCGCATTTCCCGCTTTGGCCTGCTGGAAATGTCCCGCCAGCGACTGCGCCCGTCTCTAGGAGAAACCAGCGCCAAGGTCTGCCCCCGCTGCAGCGGGCAAGGCACCATTCGCGACACCAAGTCGCTGGCCCTGTCTATTCTTCGCCTTGTCGAGGAAGAGGCCAACAAAGAGAAAAGTGCTGAGATTCGTGCCGTAGTCCCCGTCAATGTCGGCTCCTACTTGCTTAACGAAAAACGCACCGCGATCTATGCAATTGAGCAGCGCAGCAATGTTCGCGTCGTGGTCATTCCTGCGCCACACCTCGACACGCCTCACTTCGAAGTTGTCCGTCTGCGGGAGAGCGACATCGAAGGCGATGCAGAAATCAGCTACAAAATCGCTGCTGAGGTTGAAGCGGCTGAAGAAGAGCTGAGCAAGATTGAAGACACTCCAGCAGTGGCTCCCGCGGCTGTTGTGCGCACCCTGGCGCCTAAAACGCCGGCCCCTGCTCCCGCGGCGGTCAGCACTGATGCGAGCGACGACAAAAAGGCCAAGGCTGATTCCGCTAACGCGAAAGCAACGCCTGACGGTTTCTTCGCAAAACTCGCAAAAGGGATCGCCGCACTCTTTAAAACCGAAGAGCCTGAGCCGGAACCAGAACCCGCGCCGCGTCGCAACAATAACAACCGCAGCCGGAACAATAACGGCAATCGCAACAACCGTAACAACAACGGCAATCGCAATCGCAATAATCGCAACCGCAATAACCGCCCCGCTCAGAACGCTGACGGAGAGGAAAAGGCGGGCGATAAAAATGCCAATCGTGAGAAACAAAGCGACAACCGCAGTGAAAAGCCCGCCGAGAATCGCAATGGTGAGCGTCGTAATAACCGCAATAATCGCAATCGCAACAACGATCGCAATGCCGACAAGGTAAATGCGGCGAAAGAAACCGATCGCAATGAAAGCAACAACGCGGACGACAACAGCGACAAGCGCAACAGTGACAACGCCAATCGTCCGAAGCGTCGCGGTAATCGCAAGCCCCGTGGCCCGCAGGAGCGCAAGCGCAGCACGGTTCCCAGCGAGGAGCTTTCTGACGACGCACGTAACAGCATCGTAAGTGAAGCGGGTAACGAAGAGCCCAAAGCGGAAGCAACTCAGCAACAGGCCCCGCAAACCGACGTCAGTGCTGAGAAGCGGCCTGAGACTCCGGTCGCCAACGAAACGACCACGGAAACGCCGGTTAAAGCCGACGAGGCTGCCACTACCCCGCAACAGGAAAATGTCGACACCGCAGCGACCGCCAAGGAGCCTGCGAGCGAGACAGCAGACACGGACAGCACAGAAGCCCCTGTAACTGAGGAAATCTCTATAACTGAGGCCGCCTCCGAAAAACCGGCGACTGTCACAGAGACTACTCAGACGGAAACGGTACAAGCCGAGCAGGAAGAAAGCGCACCAGCGGACGCAGCACCGGACATCGATTCGACGCAAAATACTGAGGCGAAGGCCCCAGAGCCTGCGTCCAACGCGCAAGAAACGTCAGAGCCTGCGTCCACTGAACCAGCAGCCGTCGCCGAGCCAGAAGCACCGGCCAAGAAAGCGACCACCACGCAGCTTGAGGTGGCTAAGCCTCCCGTCAGCGTGGCCAAACCGAAGGGCCGCGCCGCCAATGACCCTCGCGAGTCACCGAGCCCGGTAGAGGCTGTAGAAATTACCACCGGTACACCGACACCACCGGCGCTCGACCCAACACTTACCGCTCAGCCCGACCCGAATCGCCCGACGCTTCCGAGAGCGGCGAACGATCCCCGCAACAGCTGAAGCGAAACACCAACAAGCCCGGCCTAGCGCCGGGCTTTTTATTTTCAGCGCCTCTCCCCCTGCGCAAAAAATCGCCACACCGGGCTGATTTATAAGTCTTTTTTAGCAAGATGCTTGTTTCAGAAACAAACCTAGGTATAATCTCGGGCTTCTCCGGAGGGGTGGCTGAGTGGTCGAAAGCACCGGTCTTGAAAACCGGCGACGGGCGACCGTCCCAGGGTTCGAATCCCTGCCCCTCCGCCATTTTTCTCCCCCTGCAAATTCCCTCCCAACACCTTCAATCTGTGTCGCAAGCGTCCTCGCAAAAAGCACCGAATCGTGTTTCCAAACAGCTTTTCTATGCGTATCATCTGATGAGTGCTTTGCTTATTTACGGAGAAAACCATGCAAGATAAGCCTGTATTTCAGACCAACGCGGCCACCGCGCCGGCCGTCGAAATAAACAAGGTTTTGCGCAATACCTACATGCTGCTGGGACTTACCCTGCTCAACAGCGCCCTGTTCGCCGGTGTCGCCATGGCAATGGACCTTGGCCGAGGAGCCGCACTGGGCTTGATGCTCGGCTCACTGGTCATGCTGTTTGTCGTCAACGCCACAGCCAACTCAGGCAAGGGGCTCATCGCCACATTTGTGTTCACCGCAATGATGGGCGCGTCGTTGGGGCCCATGCTTCAAGCTTATTTGGCGCTGCCAAACGGCCCTTCGCTCGTCATGCAAGCGCTGGGTGGCACAGCCATTGTGTTCTTTGGTCTTTCCGCCTATGCACTCACCACCCGAAAGGACTTCTCCTTTATGGGCGGCTTCCTGATGGTTGGCCTACTGGTCATCGTCGGAGCGAGCATCGCCAACCTCTTTTTCCAGGTTGCAGCGGTTTCACTCGCGATTTCGGCCGCAGCGGTCTTCATCATGTCTGCACTGATTCTGTTTGATACTAGCCGCATTATTCACGGCGGTGAAACCAACTACATCCGCGCCACCGTTGCGCTGTATCTGGACATCTACAATCTCTTTGTTCACCTGTTGAGCCTGCTGGGCGTTTTCAGCGACGACTAAACAACGATATGCCAGCCGCGCAAGCGGCTGGCATTCTCCCCCTCAGTATCAACAACCATGCAATTCGCCATCATGCTCAGCGGTCAGCTCGACCACCCTCATCATAAGATCGCACTGCGTCTCTGCCGACAAGCACTTGATGACGGGTATCAGCTCAATATTCTCTTTTTCACTGGCGACGCCGTGGCCAGTGGTTGTAAAAATACCGGCTCATCAAATCAAGCGGATTGGCAGCAATTGGCCCGTGACAGTGGCGCTGAACTCATTCTGTGCAGTCGCAGCGCCGACGCACTCGGGATCCATAGTGAGCATGTGGCCCCCCATTATGGGCTGGGCGGATTGGCATTATGGATCGACGCCAGCCTGACCGCTGACCGCTGCCTGCAGTTTGGGGGCGAGTAGATGTTGCTGCTCGTCAGTCACGCTAGCAAGCTCCACTTGGCCTCCGATATTGCACTGACCTCTGTTGTATTCGGCCTGGAGCCCACATTAGTCCTGTGGCCAGCGGTAGCCAGGCGCTTTGCTGATGATGCCCCTCTGAAAAAGAAGCTGGAAGAGTTTGGCGTATCATCCCTTTTTCAACTCAGTGCGAACAGCGACTGTTCACCAGACATCCCTGTCATCGACGCACATCAAATCACCACCTTGACGACACAGCACCAAAAGGTACAGAGCTTTTGAGCTGTCTTCACCTGATACAAAGCGATACCGGTTTCCAACACGCGCAGGCGGTGGTGAATGATGGCGACACCATTGTGCTGTTTCCGTTAGCCGGCCAACCCAAGCTCACAATATCTCCGACGATTTCGATCTATCAGCTCAAAGACAGCGGCCTGCCAGACATCCCTGTCATCAGCGATACCGAATTTATTGCGCTCTGTTGCCACCACCAGCAGGTGCTGAGCTGGTAAAATCCGCTTTTAAGCAATTCTAGGGCACCAGCATGAGTGAACATCCCTTTGCCCCCTATGTTCGTATTCTGGGGAAAGGTAAAACCGGCTCCCGCTCACTGAGCATGGACGAAGCCTATGCCGCGATGAACATGATCGTGCGTGGTGAAGTGGAAGATGTGCAACTGGGTGCCTTCCTCATGCTACTCCGTGTGAAAGAGGAAAGTCCGGAAGAACTGGCGGGCTTCGTACGCGCAGTACGCGATAATATTCCCGCACCGACACTCTCTGTCGACCTCGACTGGGCGAGCTACGCCGGCAAACGCCGCCAACAAGCCTGGTATTTACTAGCTGCGCTTGCATTGGCTGACAGCGGACTGCGGGTCGTCATGCATGGCGCTGCGGGCCATACCGAAGGCCGTTTTTACAGCGAGCAATTGCTCGCGTCGTTAGGGGAAACGGTTGTCCAAGACTGGCAGCAGTGCAGCGACGCACTCGACCAGCGCCAATTTTGCTACGTTCCGCTTTCGCTGATGTCACCGCCACTGCAACGTATCATTGCCCTGCGCAATCACTTCGGCCTGCGCTCTCCGGTACACAGCCTAGCCCGCCTGCTGAATCCGTTTCGTGCGGAATATTCCATACAGAGCATATTTCACCCCGCCTATGCCGAAAGCCACCAGCAAGCGGCGGCGTTGCTTGAACAGCCCCATGCCGTCGTTTTCAAAGGCGAAGCCGGTGAAGCGGAGCGCAAACCCGAGGCCATTTGCCGCACGCACAGTGTCCATTGCGGCGCACTGGGCGAACAAAGCTGGCCGAAGCTGATTGAAGGGCGCCAAGCCTGGCAGGAAGAAATGAGCAGTGCTCCACTTCGCGCGGCCTGGCGCAACGATGAAATAGACGACTACGGCCGTCAAGCCATCATCGGCACCATAGCCATTGCCCTTCAGCTACGCGACAGCACCCTCGACCAGCACGCCGCTATGAATGCTGCCGCCGACGTCTGGGCCTCCCGTAACCGTCAACGAATCGATTCATGAGCCATTTAAGCATCTCCCCAGAAAACTACAGCACATTGCTTGAGCAGAAAGTGGCGCGCTGCCGTGAGCGTTTCAACTCGCTGTCACTGCCCGACCCACAAGTCATTGCCTCTGCACCTGAGCACTACCGCATGCGCGCGGAATTTCGTATCTGGCATGAGGGCGATGATCTTTACTATGCGATGTTTGATCCCGCTGATCCGAAAACGCCGCTGCGGGTAGACGATTTCCCCGTTGCCAGTCTCGCCATCTGCGAGCTGATGCCGCGGCTACGCGACGCCCTGATAGCCGAGCACTCACTGCGCCACCGGCTTTTCCAGGTCGAATTTCTGAGCACCCTCAGTGGGGAAATGCTGGTCACGCTGGTCTACCACCGCCGACTGGACGATAGCTGGCAGGCTGCCGCCGAGCTGCTGAGTGAACAACTGAATATTCAAGTTATTGGCCGTAGCCGTAAACAAAAATGCGTCCTCGGAAGGGACTACGTCAATGAAGTACTGCCTATCAACGGGCGGGAATTCCACTATCGCCAGTACGAGGGCGGATTCACTCAGCCCAACGCCAATATCAACTGCCAGATGATCGAATGGGCACTGGAAAAACTGGGGCCATCAGAACAGGACTTGCTCGAGCTTTACTGCGGCAACGGTAACTTTACGGCGCCACTATCCCGACAGTTCCGGCGCGTGCTGGCCACGGAAATTTCCAAAACCTCCGTCAAAGCCGCAAGGGAAAATTTTGCCGCCAACGGCATCGATAATGTCGACATTCTGCGGATGTCCAGTGAAGAATTCACGTCAGCACTTAACGGAGAACGGGAATTCCGTCGTCTGGCCGAGGTCAACTTGCCTGACTACGCACTGAATACGGTGCTGGTCGATCCGCCCCGCGCTGGGCTGGATGAGGGGACACGGGCGCTGGTATCGCGGTTTTCAAGAATTGCCTACATCTCTTGTAACCCCGAAACACTGTCGCGAGATCTGCAGCAGTTGAGTCGTACTCACCGCGCCAGCCATTTCGCGCTCTTTGATCAATTCCCCTACACTGATCATATGGAATGCGGCGTGATTCTTGAACGCAGCAACGCCGACTGATACGAGGACAGGAAGCATGACAGTCAAATTGACTGACAAAGAACTGAGCGATGCCCTGAAACAGCTTAAACGCTGGCAGCAGGAAGACGACTGTCTGGTTCGTGAATTTGAATTCGACAACTTTATTGCCGCCTTCGCCTTCATGAGTCGGGTTGCCATACGCGCCGAGAAAATCGACCACCATCCGGACTGGTCGAACAGCTATAACAAGGTCAGAATCTCACTGACCAGTCACGATACCGGCGGCCTGACGGCGCGAGATCTCGCACTGGCCGATGCGATTGATCAGGAGTTCAGCAAGTGCTGAGCGCTCCGCCCCGTGTTAAAGCACGGCGATCCCCAGTTCGCGCAGTCGGCGACTGAGATAATCATCCAGTGCACTCAGGTCTTCCGGGTGCACATCAATCACCGCTATTTTCATTTCCCGGCAGGCTTCAGACCTCGCCATGCGAGCGGTCAGCTCATCGGGGTGCTCTGCCCCACTCCACAGCTCGATGCACAGTCGATGCTCCGCCAGGAAAAAATCACATACCCCCAGCTCGCTGCCAAACAATTGCTGAGCCGAGGCGTAGCGCAACCCGGCGAGGTACAGCCAGTTTGCCAACTGGCGATGCGCCGGGCTCTGACAGTGCATGCCGTCAATACTCGGCGGGTTCTGATCTAACAGGTCCTCACTCGCTTGACTGCGCCGATGCAGCTCAAGCAAGGGAGGATGGTCCTGCATTTCCTCGGGCCACATCACATAGCTCTGGCCGTTCTGCGGATTTTCACAGGGTTGTGCCCCATACTGGAGGCCAGTAGGCGTCGCCTCCCAGCCCCGGCGACCAGGACTGATATAGCCCAGTGCATGCAGCAGTCTATTTAACTGACGGGCAGTAATCCCCAACGGCCGCCCTAGATCGGCCGGCGATAACAGGCGTTGACTCTCCATCGCCTGAAAAAGCCGGTGTTCCACGATCTTCGCCGGCCAGACAATATAACGACCGTAACGCTTGCTGTTAATGTAGCGACCGCCCTCAAACTGGCCCTTACCGGTCAGTGCCCAGCCATCGTCGACCTTTCTAATCCAGCCGTAATCCTTCAGCGTGGAAAACAACTGCTGCACCGGCAGCTCCAGCTGCCGGGCGAGTGCTGAAGTCGAGAGCGCCTCGTCACTCACTCGGCAGTCGCCCCCGGGTAACGGGTTTTGAGGCTGACATATACCAGATCAGCATAGTCATTCGCTTGGCTATCCAGCTCGGCGAGAATCTCCACCAGGTGGACATTGTCCTCACGACCATCCCACACCTTGATGTAACTGCCATCTTTATAACCATGGTCTTGCCGGAAGAAATTGAGGACGTTTTTACCCACGTACTGACGGTACAGGCTGTCGAAATCCAGCCCCGAAGCGTGGAGCAAATCGCGGAATAGAGAAACGGAAAAGGAGCGGGTTTGCAGGCTATGCGCCGCCAGTGCTTCGGTAGCCAGCAGCACATCAGTCTCGCCGGTGGCTGACGCCTCCAGCTCAGCCAGCATGTTCGCGGCAATGTCTTCGTGGCTCAGACCGGGGGCGAACAAGGCACTCATGCCAAAATGCCAGATATCCACAACCTCCAACTGCACCTGCTCGGTGTCGCTGTGCTGTTTCTTCCACCACTTGTAGCCCTGGTGATCCATCAACTCACCGCATTCAATCCATACGGCGCGATACCACTCATAGCCCTGCTCAGTCCATTGCGGATGGACGCGCTGATTCATGCGATCCTGCATGCCAAGCATGGTAGTAAAGGCTGATAACAAGGCTTGGTTCGACACCGTCTTCTCCCGTGATTCGCAAAGCCTGTCATCATAAAACAAAGCTCGCGCGGGTGATACGGCAGGCTAGCTTGCTGAATCGCAGTGGGACATGTCCGTTTCAGCCAGCGCGATGAGCCGGGCAAGCGCGTCGGGACTAAAGTTTTCCCGCTCGTCGCTTTCCACGCGGCTTAAGATTACCGCAGGAATCTGAGCGGCAAAATTGGCGGCATAGACCAGTCGCCGGGGTTGAGACCAGACCATAATGTTAGAGCTGGGGCCGTGAAGCGTGTAGCGCTGGCTGCGAATAAGGTTGGGCTTCCACATGCGTCAGACAGTCCTCATGCGCAACGGCGAATGCGTAATGGATCGAGGCCGACGCGCAAGCTGCGACCGCAGGCGAAATCCACCAATGGCAGGCTTCGCTCAGTCAGCAAGATCGCGGCAACCGCCTCGGGAAGATTAGGCAGGCAAAGCATTTCACGGGGCGATTCGGCCTGAGGGAAACTAACGAGCAGATCGTAACGCGCTTGCTTGCGCTCATCGCGACTCTCGCACAGCTCATAATGAACATCATCGATATCGCGGGGAAAAGCATGGTCAACGGCGAGATGGCTCACCGTGCCATCATCGTTATAGTCGATCAAATAACTGGCGATTAACATACCCGGCCCCTGACTCATTTCCAATGCAGAGATTATCGCCAGCAGGCCGCCGAACCACTATCCGTTGAACTACCTAGCAGCGCATCGCAAGGCCGGTACTATTGCCTAAACTCTCTGCTATTCAACGGCTTTGCGCTCGGATCACTGCTCCGCCAAGGATTGATATCCAGACCGCCGCGCCGCAGGTAGCGGGCGTAAACGGTCAGCGATTCCGGCTGACATTGTCGCCAGATATCGCAAAAAATCTGTTCCACACATTGCTCGTGGAAATCGTTCTGTTGGCGAAATGACACCAGATAGCGCAACAACGCCGCCTCATCCAATTTCGGGCCGTCACAGCAAATATGCACACTCGCCCAATCGGGTTGCCCGGTCACTGGACAACGTGAGCGCAGCAAGTGGCTGTAATAACTCTGCGCCAACTGCCGGTCGTCGTGGCAAGCCAGCAGCGCGGCGTCCGGTTGATAATCGCGCATTTCAATGTCCTGCTCATCCAGACACTGCCCCCGCATAGCATCAATACCGAGCCCGCCGGGCCATGCCTCGGGACGATGTAAAACGACTGTCACCGGCGCACCACAGGCCGCACTCAAGTCGTTCTGCAACGTTTTCTGTACCGCATCCGTACTCGCCCAGCGTCCCTGATTAAAGGAATTCAGATACAGCTTGAAGGACTTGGACTCAATGATATTCGGCGAATCCGCCGGGAAGTGGAACTCCCCGCAGGCCACCAGAGGCTTGCCCCGCTCATTCAACCAGGACATTTCATAGGCATTCCAGATATCCACGCCCGCAAAGGGAAGATCGCCCTGAACGTTCAGGCGTGAGCGACCGTCAAGACGAGGAATCGGGTGTAAAACGTCAGGCGAATACTGCTCGGGATACTCGACCTGACTGCCCAGGGGGCCGTGAAGACTCATTGCCGACTCCTCACTGACGCAGGCGCTTGCCGCTGTTGAGCAAGTGCATGCAATAGGCGTAAGCCAGCAAGGTGAATACCGCGACCATCAAAAAGGCCGTGCCAACATTGACATCAGAGACCCCCAGCACGCCATAGCGGAAGGCATTGACGATATAGAGCATCGGATTCAGGCGCGACACCCCTGCCCAAAAGTCTGGCAGCAGATCTACCGAATAAAACACGCCACCGAGATAGGTCAGCGGCGTGAGGACAAACACCGGCACGATCGAGACATCGTCGAAATTATTGGCATAGACCGCATTGATAAAGCCCGCCAGCGAGAACATTACCGAGGTCATCAGCACAATACCCACGGTCACCCACAAGTGATGGATGTGCATCTTGGTAAAAAACAGCGACAGCAATGTGACGATCAGCCCCACCAGCAAACCGCGCGCTACGCCGCCGAGCACATAGCCCCAGAGCACAGTATTGTTGGACATGGGCGACACCAGAATCTCTTCGACAAAACGCTGGAACTTGGCTGCAAAAAACGACGACACCACATTGGAATAACTGTTGGTGATCACCGACATCATAATCAGCCCCGGCACCACAAACTGCATGTAGCTGAAGCCACCCATCTCGCCGATACGGCTACCGATAAGCGTGCCGAAAATAATAAAATACAGCGACATGGTGATGGCTGGCGGCAGCAACGTCTGCATCCATATACGCAGGAAACGCCGGATTTCCTTCCGGATGATGGTAAAAAACGCGATCCATTGTTCACGGGCGGTCATACACTTCCCCTCTTGCGCCTTGGCCTAGTTCTTGTTGTCCAACAGCGATACAAACAATTCTTCCAGACGGTTGGCCTTATTGCGCATACTCGTCACCTCAATACCTTGCGCAGACAGCGCCGCGAACACCGCATTGAGTGAAGCCCCTTTTTCCACCGCAACTTCCAGCATGTGGTCATCCGTTTTCTGGGTATCAAAGCCCGCCAACTGGATGTCATCCGGCACACTCTGCAGGGTATCCAGCACAAAGGTTTCTCGCTGCAGCTGCTTGAGCAGACTTTTCATCTCGGTGTTTTCGGCGATCTCGCCATGATCGATAATGGCGATGTGGCGGCAAAGGCTCTCCGCCTCCTCCAGATAGTGCGTGGTGAGAATGATGGTCGTACCCTGCCGGTTGATCTCCTGCAGGAACGTCCACATTGAGCGACGCAGTTCGATATCTACCCCGGCGGTCGGCTCATCAAGAATTAACAGGCGTGGCTGGTGCACCAGGGCACGGGCGATCATCAATCGACGTTTCATGCCCCCTGACAGCATACGCGATGCCGTGTGACGCTTGTCCCACAGGTCGAGCTGCTTCAGGTAGGTCTCCGCGCGCTCGCAGGCGAGGTCTCGGCTAAGGCCGTAGTAGCCCGCCTGATTTACCACGATGTCCCACACAGTTTCAAAATTGGAGAAATTGAATTCCTGCGGAACTACGCCGATCTCTTTTTTGGCCAGCGCCAGCTCACTATCAATCGAGTGCCCAAACACTTCAACACTGCCCGCGGTTTTCTTTACCAGCGAACAGATGATACCGATGGTGGTGGATTTACCGGCCCCGTTGGGGCCTAACAACGCAAAGAAGTCTCCCTCCTGAACCTCGAGATCAATGCCTTTCAGTGCTTCGAAGCCATTGTCGTAGACTTTCCGCAATCCCTTTATTTTCAGGGCCTTGCTCATAGTTTCACCCCATTCACAAATTCGCGTGACAAGCCGTCTATTTTGCCACGGCAGACAGATCGAATACACTGGCGCGCTTCAGTTACCGGTAGGGAGCCAGCGTGAACAGCCGATCGCATTATTTTCTGAATCTTGTTGAACAACTTGCCAGCCAGTGCAAAAACGGCCTGCCCGGCCATGGCGGGCACAGTGAGGACGCCATCAGCAACACCATCGACACCGTGGAACAGTTGACGAGCCGAATGGCGCAGGGCGAGGACAGCGCAGCCCAGGGCCAGGCTCTGATCAGTCAGATCATTGCCCACTTTCCCGACATTGCCGCCATCATGCACCGCGATCTGCTGTGGTGCTTCGGTGGCGACTGCCTGCACTTTCTCAGCGACGACGAGCTTGCCCGCTATCAGCAACTCGAGGAACGGTACTATGAGGACTGCGGCGCCGAGGATTCGGCAGAAACGGGCCTGTATGGCGATCTGCGGGCAAAGGTGTTTGGCATGCACTGAGTCCGCCACGCGGACTCCACCTCAGCCGCGCCTTATTCGGGACGAAAAAAAAAGCGAAACAGTTGTTTCGCTTTTTTTGTTTGGAGCGGGAAACCGGGTTCGAACCGGCGACCTCAACCTTGGCAAGGTTGCGCTCTACCAACTGAGCTATTCCCGCGTAATGCCTTGTGCAGACTAAGAGCAACACATTCAACTCTTGTCTTTACTGCTTTGATATTTAAGCAGTTTTTACAAATCGGCGCGAATTCTAAAACCCGTCCAATTTACTGTCAAGCATTGCTTCGCCTCAATGCCTGTTTGAATATTTGCGCTGAAACTCAGCCGCCAATACCCAGAAATAATGGCGTCCCCTAGGGGACTCGAACCCCTGTTACTGCCGTGAAAGGGCAGTGTCCTAGGCCACTAGACGAAGGGGACGCAGTCTTTTTCAGAACCCCCAAAAAGGGTGCCCGTCAAAAGAGGTGGCAATTTTAGTGGCCGCTTGTGGGGCCGTCAAGGCTATTTTCCAGCTTCCTTCGCTTTTTTTCACCGAAAATGAATGCCTTGCATCTACGGCAAACCGGCAGTGACTAAAGCCTGAACAGATTGACCACAAATTGCACTAAAGAGCTGACCATTACAGCATTGGCAGACGGGCTTGCGCCCTAGCCAACTCCTCCCGGCATTCGACCATCATGCGCTTGAGAAGCTGCGCACAGCTCGGGATATCGTCAATCAGCCCGGCGACCATACCGGCAGTAATAACGCCACCATTGGCGTCACCGGAGAGCAACGCTTCACGGCCTCGCCCCCCCCCCGCCACAAGGTGGCGGATATCCTCAAAAACACAGCCTCCAGGCTGATTTTCAATGCTGAGTACCTCATTCGACACCGCATTGCTGAGCACCCTTGCGGTGTTACGCAGACTCCTGAAGATCAACCGCGTATCGCGTTCACTTGCATTAATCAGCGCCTGCTTAATATTGTCGTGAATGGGCGCCTCCAGCGTGGCGCAAAACCGTGTTCCCATGTTTACGCCCTGAGCACCGAGCGCTAACGCTGCCGCCATGCCACGACCATCCGCGATACCGCCCGACGCAATCACCGGAATATCCAGTGCCGCTGCCGCAGCGGGAATCAATACCAACCCCGGCACGTCCTCCTCACCCGGATGGCCTGCGCACTCAAAGCCATCGATGCTGATGGCATCCACCCCCAGTGACTGCGCTTTCAGTGCGTGCCTGACCGCAACACACTTGTGAATCACTGTAATATCCGCCGCCTTGAGGCGTGGCCAGAATTCAATGGCCTCGTTACCTGCGGTTTCGACAATCTGCACACCACTATCGATAATCGCATCGATATAGTCGCTGTATGGCGGTGGGTTAATCGAGGGAAACAGGGTCATATTGACCCCAAAAGGCTTGTCCGTCATCTCGCGACAACGGGCAATTTCGTCACGCAATGCATCGGGAGTGGGCTGGGTCAGCCCTGTGAGAATACCTAGCCCTCCAGCATTAGACACTGCAGAGGCTAATTCCGCACGCCCTACCCACTGCATTCCCCCCTGAATTATCGGGTAAGCAATGCCCAGCAGCTCGCATACTGCGTTCGCCATAGTGACTCCTCCATAGTTTGAAACAGCGGGACCGTTTTCAGTCTTTGGGGAGCGGTTTCGGACGATCCATTTTGAATAGATCTGTACCGCGGGCATACCAGCCACTGCCGTGAACGCGACCGATCAGCTTCATCGCCGGGGTATCTAAATAGACCTTATCCGGGTCGAGGATGAATTCATCCTTTATATGTGTCACCAGAATCTCGCCAATCACAATGGTCTGACGCGGTCCGATTTCCAGCATTTCCAGGCTACGGCATTCGAAGCTAACCGGGCTGCTGGCGATACGCTCAGGCGTCACCGCCGTCGATGGCAGGGTTTCGATATTGGCGTACTCCAATTCATCCAGATCAGCCGGCGCATCAATACTGGTCATATTCATTTTTTCAGCATCCGCTTCGCAAACCAGGTTAACGACGAACTCGCCAGTCGCGGCGATGTTGCTCGCGGTATTTTTCATCCCGCCAGTAGCCGGATCTTTGAGCAAGCCCAACACCACCATCGGCGGTTCATCGCCTACCGCATTGAAAAAGCTGTATGGTGCCGCATTGCGCGTGCCGTCCTCAGACACCGTCGTATTGATAGCCCCTGCCTTTGACGCCGCATAGGCAGGATTTCCCTTATTGGCGCGATAACCCGACAGTGAGCTGACGATCGTAATGGAACCCGCAGACGCTTCCAGCGCCGGGCGAAAACGGCGTGAGCAATGCATCAGGCTATCGAGGTTAACGGCCATCACGCGATCCCAGCCTTCCTGTTCAAACTCGCGGCGCTGATACTCCACGGCGCCCTGACAGAGAATCAACACATCCATACGACCTTCAGCAAAAGGCTCAGGCGCGCTGGCAATCGCGTCGGGATCGCCCACATTTACACAGCTGTAGCCAACGCCGCTGAGGTCGGAGCCACTGACTCCATCATAATCTGCGGCAGTTTTGCGGGTGCCCCACACGTGAACATCTGCGCCACGCTGGCGAAACGCCTGGGCAATACCGTTGCCGATGCCGCTTGAACCGCCGACAACCAGCACCGCTTTGCCAGTAAAATCTGTATCATCATGCATTGATCTGCTGCCTTCTTTTATTACTTGTCTTAACGAATCCAACGCAGCGCACGCTCAAACAGGCGTACCGCCTTTCCGTGCAATGCGTCGCCAGTTTCTTTGGGAGCGCGTCCTGCGCAGGCTCGCGCGTGAGTCCCCTCCAGCAAAATACCGAGCTTGTAGCAGGCCAGTACGCCATACCACTCAATGTGCGACAGATCCCGCTCGGAGCGAGCACGGTAGTGCTCCACCAGCTCTTGCGCAGAAGGGAAGCCCTTCCAGGGGGTAACGGTCGTTGTTTGCTGACCGCCCTCGTCGTCGGGCCAGGTTGCCAACAGCCAGCCGAGATCCAGCAGCGGGTCACCAATCGTGGCCAACTCCCAGTCAACAATCGCAGCTAACTCCGCGCTGTCTTTGCGATACATCACATTAGCTAAATGGTAGTCGCCATGAAGAATACCCGGCGTGAATTCCGTCGGCCGATTCGCGTCCAGCCATTCGGCGACACGCGCCCACCCGGCAGGCTCTCGGCGCCGGGCCAACCCGCGCAATCGCTGTAACTTTCCAGTTGTCGCTGCCAGCGGGATACCTGACGCTCCAGATAATTATCAGGACGCCCGAAGCCCTCAAGCCCTACCGCGCGATAGTCCACTGCGCCCAGCGCGGCGATACCTTCTACCAGCGCCAAGCCCATACGGTGGCGAATTGCCTCCGACCCGGCGTGCAGCGGCGGCAAGCCGGTCACCGGATTAAAGCCATCGACGGGCTCCATCAGATAAAAGGCCGCTCCCAATACATCCTCGTCAGGGCAGCCGGCAATCAGGCGGGCATGAGGCACATTCGTGGTCGCCAGTGCCCCCAGTACTCGCGCTTCGCGGCGCATGGTTTCGTTCGACCCTGCACGCAAGTGTGCGGGCGGGCGGCGCAAGACAAAGCTGCGACCGTCGCGCTCAAAGCGCAGAAGAATATTTTGAGTGCCTCCAGCCAGATCCTGCACATTTTCAAGGGGCCCCTGCCCCAATTGCTGCTCATCCATCCACGCCTGCAGACGCTTAAGATCCACCAGTTCAGCTGTTGTTACGGAGTTCAAAGCAAATGGCTCCTTCGCTGCGTCTTCGCTTTTTTAATTATTGGAAGACTGACTTGCATTAAAATTAATTCATTTGGATAATTCGCATGAATTTAAAAAAAATCAACGAATTTTAACCTCTATGGCAAGATTAGTTAGCAAGTCAGAAAGCGGCCCGATAGCCCAACTAAAGCAGACAGCGTGCAGATTGTTTGCAGAAAGAGGCGTGGACGGCGTCACTGTCCGCGAGATAGCAATGGCAGCCGGGCAAAAAAACCACAGCGCGGTGGGCTACCACTTCGGCTCAAAGGAAGGTCTGGTTAAAGCGCTTATCCTCGATGGGGCTGTTGCCATCGACAAACGCCGCAATGCCATGATTGATGACATCGAGGCGCGAGGCGGCCCGGAAAATATCCGGGAGGTTGTGCAGGCCTTAATTTATCCCTCCGTCAGCCTCGACAAAGACAGTCTCGCGACAGATCACTATGTCCGCTTCGTCACCATGCTCAGCATGACGCATCGCGAACTGTTTATGGACACACTGGAAAATCGCTGGAATTCCGGCTATCTGCGCTGCCTGGAACACCTGCGCAAACTCATGCCGGAGATGTCCCCCGCATCAAAAAATCAGCGTTTTGTTTTCATGGGAGGCCTGCTTGGCAGCGTGCTGGCGATGCGCGAGCGGGCGCTGGCCGATACCGAACGCCCCCACCCGACCTGGCGATCTGAGCACACCCTGCAACACCTGGCGTTGACCATGGCCGCCATGCTCGAAGCACCCGCAGATCCAAGCGATGCCGCTGACGGCATCGAAGACGATAAAAAACCTTTCAGCGCCCCAATGCTCGGCTTTGTCGAGTAGGGCTTAATCAGGATAACAAGATGAACAATCAGAAAACTCTCGCCGTTCTGGGCGGCACTGGCAATGAAGGCAAAGGACTGGCACTGCGCTGGGCTAACGCAGGCTACAAGGTCATTCTCGGCAGCCGATCCGCCGAAAAAGCAGCCGAAGTTGCCGAAGAAATGAACGCCATTCTTGGCAGCTCGAACGTCAGTGGCTGCGGTAATGTGCAGGCTGCGGAACAGGCAGACATTGCCGTGCTCACCGTCCCCTATTCCGCCCAACGCGCCGTCGTTGAAGAAGTACAACATGCTCTCAGCGGCAAGATCTTGGTGGATGTTACGGTTCCCCTAAAACCGCCGCGCGTCTTTCAGGTGCAACTGCCGGATAACGGCTCCGCGGTTCAGGCGGTGCAGACCTTCCTCGGCGATGGCGTGAAAGTGGTTTCGGCCTTTCAGAACATTTCTGCCCACCATTTAACCGATCTCGACTACCAGTTCGACTGTGAGGTACTGGTGTGCGGAGACGATGCAGAAGCCTGCGAAACGGTCATCCAAATGTCCGAAGCCATTGGCCTGCACGCATGGCATGCAGGGGTTCTGGCAAACTCGGTTGTGGCAGAGGCATTGACCTCGGTACTGATAGCAATCAACAAACGCTACAAGACCCCCAGCGCAGGCATTCGCATCACTGGCGTTAACGCCGCCTGACACCAAAAGCTGTCGCTCTTCTCTCTTACTGCTTGCTGAGTTCATCAGCAGGCGGTGCTTGCTATTTCTTTGTCAAAGCTCAAAACTCCATGGTAGTATAATTTTCATATTTGGGAGTTATAGCGACTTCCCGCTTAGGAAAAAACCATAAGGCTATGAGCACAAAACTGTCTAAGCAGGCCGTAAAAAGGCGGCAAAATATCGCGCCCGCCGCAGATAAGCTGCGCTGTCAGATAACAATAGCCAAGCAAAAAAAAGATGATCACGCTGCAGGGAACAGCCTCTAATGCCAAAAAAAGCTCCACAACGCCCCGCCAATTACCAAAGCCCGGCCATTCGTGAGCGCCGACGCCGAATACTCAACGAAGCCCGCTTGATGATATCTGAGAAAGGTATCAATGATTTCAGCATGGATGAGCTTGGAGTGCGCGCAGGCGTTGCCAAGCGTACGCTCTACAATGCGTTCAACAGCAAAGAACTGATCATCTCTACTGCCATTCAACAATACTTCGACACCTTCATCGAGAAGATCCCCTACTCCACCCCGCCGGGAAGCTTACCGCGTATCGTTGAGCGCCTGGCCTGGATCGTGCGTCGAAACAAAGAGATCCCCAACTACATTAAGGCGCTGATGGCGATCTATTTCAGCCCCGATATCGAGGATGATATTTGGGAGTCCATCCACATGCTGGGTGTGCGCTTCAATATGGAGTGGATCAAAAAGCTGACCAGCAAGCGTCAGCTGCAACCCTGGATTGATCCGGAGCAGATGGCTCACGATATCATTCGCATCGAATACGGCGTTATCAGCGACTGGTGTCAGGGGCGAATTGACGACGACGACTTCCTTCCCCATATTCTTCTCTGCTACCTAAACTATGTGGTTGGCGCCACCAAAGGCAGAGCCCGCAAAGAAGTCGAAGATATGCTCAAGCTGCTGCAAACTGGCGAGCTGCTGGAAGCGTACAACAGCTAAGAACTACGAAGTCACAAATAAGAAGTCGTAAAAAGGGGCTTTCGCAGCCCCTTCCCCTGCACTATTTCACTTGCGCAGGCTGATAGGGAAAGCGCGCGATTCTGTGACCGAGAATTGAACTCACCCAGATTTCCTCACCCACCTGAAGCGCCGTTGTGGCAAGCCCCAAATCATTTCCGGCATCGACACGCCACTTCTGAACAATCTTCATCGATGCGGAGTCAACCTCCACAACCGTCAATACCGAAGGACACTCATCCTTCCCTTTGACGCAATCCAGCAAGCCATTGGGCGTTGTATGCTGACCGGTTGCCAGTACGGCCCCACGGATGTCCAGCGCAGGTTATCCGGCATAATTAGCTGACGCAATACGAATCTCTGTCGGCAGCGCATTCGGATCAGGACGAGTTACCAGCGCACACTCGGCACCACCACTCTGGAAGCAGTTGTTCACAATCTGCTGAGCAGACAGCGCACCAATCGCATCCTGAATTTCGATACTGTAGTAGTCTATAGACAGGCTCAGACCGGGAACCGCTTGCGGGGTATAAACAACACCAAAGGTGAAGGTATCCGCCTCTTCCGGCTCAAGATCACGGTTACCACCGTTTACCTGAGGGATATTGTCCTGCAGCCCCGTCTGGGGATCAAAAATGGTACTGATCGTAGACTGATCACCGGCATAGAGATTGAACAGCGACGGCGCACGAATATCGCGAGATACAGTGGCACGCAGCAGCACTTCATCAATGGTGCGCCAGGTCATACCGAGCTTCCAGGTATCCACAGGACCACTGGTGCTGTAATCGGTGTGGCGAACCGCCGCATTCAAGTCGAGCTGTTCAAACCCAGGGCGACCGGCAATAACAGGCACGTTCACTTCCGCAAACGCTTCCCAAACATCAACACTGCCATCAGCAACACCGATATTGGTCAACCAGTAGTGCAGCGCAGAAGAAGGTACGCCTCTCAGACCTGCGAAATGCTCGTCGCGCTCCGCTGCCTCATCCAGCAGCGCCGGATCAGCATTGCTGCGCAGCTTCAGGTCTTCAGTACGCCATTCCGCACCAAATGCCATGTCTACCGGACCGGCAGGCAATGTAAATGCGCTGCCTGTCACTTCGAAGGCAATCAAGTCCTGAGTCGTTTTCGCCACATAACTGGAAGTGCCTGTCGCATAGGCGTAGCCTTCCGGCGTGGCGATGCTCGGATCACCACTCATGATGTTCATCGGCTTACAGTCAGCGAAACGCGCCGCAACCGCAGGGTCTGCACTGAGCGATGCACGACAGACGATATTGCCCGTGCCATCATCAACCGCATCCAGCGCCGCGTAAGTGCGCTGCCAGTTATACAGGCCGGACTGATCCATGGTGTGCTCGGACTCACCGTGGCTGATATCCAGCCCCCAGCTCCAGCTCTCATTGATATCACCGTCCAAGCCAGCGGCGAACATCATGAACTCGGTTTCTTCCTCAGTATATGGCTTGGGGCCCGTACCGAGGTAGTGAGCCAGCTTGAAGCTGTCAGTCGGCGCCAGCTCGGCCTGCAACGCGGCGGGCAAATAGGCGTTATCACCATAAATCGTTGCAGAAGTAGCCCCTACCAGCGAGTTTGCCAATGAGGTGTACTCAACTTCGCTGCTTGAGTACAGGCCCTGAACATGACCTCTCACACCGTTTGAAAAGTCATAAATCGCCTTACCGAACAACTGCTCTGTGGTAAGCGGTGCTACGCCTGTTACATCAAAGGGAACGGTATAGCCATCGCCGCCGGAAGCATAAATCGGCGATCCGGTTGCCGTACCGGGATCAAAAGGCACGATATTCCCGCTCTGGTCAAAACGTTGACCATTGTAGGAGAAACCCGCGGGACCGCCACTGATCAGGCCATAGTCAGATGCCACCGTCAGACGGCCATTCTTGTAACGCTTATACGGATTCAATGCGCCGCCAGGCACACAGTCAGACGCGTTGGCGCTGACACAGTTCGGGTTGCTGCCTGCAAAAATCCAGCCCTGACGACTCGCATCACGATCATTTCGCATCATGCCATCGCTGTCGTAGCGCTCGGCACTCAACAGGACGTGACCATTGCCTTCAGAGAATTCAAAGCCCGTCGCCACCCCAATACGGTTGTGCTCGTTGTCTCCCTGCTCGGAAACACCGCCCTGAATATTAAGCTTGGTGCCCACGAAACTGTCGTCAACGATAAAGTTAACAACGCCCGATACCGCGTCAGAGCCATAGGCCGCAGACGCACCGCCGGTAACAACTTCAACTCGCTGCATCAGCAAGTTGGGCATCACGTTCACATCGACATCGCCCAGGAACGTGGTCTTTGGCATTCTCATGCCATCCATCAGGATCAGCGTTCGTTTTGAACCGACACCCCGAAGGTTAAGCAAGTTGCCGTGAGAGGCCGTATTGGAGAAATTATGCTGACTCTTGGCCGGACTGCTCGACAACTGGAATTGCGGCAACTTGTTCAAGGCATCGGGAATATTCGTTGGCTGCATATTCATCAGGTCATCGGTAGATGCCACGGTGACCGGGGTAGGTGCAGTGAAGCCATCACGCTTGATGCGGCTGGCCGACACAACTACCTCTTCTACAGCCGAATCCTGTTCCACCACCGGATTCTCTTCTGTTTGAGCATTGGCGGATGAAACACCCATCAGCGCATTGGCAATAGCCAATGACAACAGCGTGCGTTTTTTCATAGGGATCCTCTTACGCTTAATATTATCTGCTTTATTTCAGGACCGAGACAATGGACGCGCACACCGCGCCCATTGTAGCTAACCATCTCTTTCACTCCTGCGCCTCGAAATCACCCTGCCGCGAATTCCCAAGAGAACAACACTGTGTCACTTAGAGAGCTGCGACCTTTTTCGGAGGCGCGCGGGCACAGACCCACGAAACGAATAGTGCACGGCGCTGCAAAAAAAGCAACTAATTTTAACCTGCAAAGCAATATTAGAATCCCATCAAAACGCCGCGAATGAGTGCTGCCCCCTCTCCAAATCGCGAACACACTATAAATACAAGGCCTTAAGGCACTCGAAGCCAGCAAGGGCGCAAGCCACCTGAAGGGCAACGTTTACGAAAAATTGTCGGTTTTCGAGCAGAATCTGAGGAAGAAACGTCAGAAAAGGGGGGATAAATCAGCCAGCGTGAAGACAAGCCCGATAAACGGAGTGTCGCGCAATAGCCGCTAGGGAGGTGATTTTCGGATACACGTCGTTAACGAACGCGAGCCGACAAGGAAAAAAAGGATAGGTATTACAAGGGGGAAGTAAATGGCGTCCCCTAGGGGACTCGAACCCCTGTTACTGCCGTGAAAGGGCAGTGTCCTAGGCCACTAGACGAAGGGGACGCCGCAAACCTTCCAGACCACGAGTCAATAACGTCTGAAAGTGGCGCGCATTTTATGGAGGCCTCCCGGCCACGTCAAGCAGCAATCGGCAAGAAAACTGAAATAATTGAATATTCCCGGCTCGCCTGCCGATTTTTCAGGCAATCTGCTCACATTTCCTTCAAGTTGTTGATTTATCGAGCTTCAAGGACAGGGAGTTAATACAGTACCGCAGCCCTGTGGGTGCAGGCCCATCCGGAAAAACGTGCCCGAGATGGGCGTCACAGCGAGCACAGGTGACTTCCTCTCGAATCATGCCGTGACTGGTATCCCGGTGAACATCCAGCACCTCGCTGGCTTTGGGCTGATAAAAACTGGGCCAGCCAGAGCCGGAGTCGTACTTGGTCTGCGAATCAAACAGCGGCTCACCACAGCATCGACAACGGTATACGCCATCGCTCTTTTCGTTGTAATACTCGCCAGTAAACGCACGCTCGGTGCCTTTTTCACGACAGACGTGGTATTCCTCAGGACTTAAAAGTTCCTGCCACTCTGCCTCGGTTTTCACGACTTTTTCCATCAATATCACTCCACCTGTCGATTGGCTAAGGCGTATACTACGCTCAATAGCTAACACGGTCGCTGACTGCCTGACGCGCAGCGCTTCCGCGCCATTACTCCAATTTTAGAAGACTGACATGAGCAATTACTACAAATCCAGCAAGCTGCACGACGTGTGTTATGACATTCGCGGACCCGTGCTGCACCGCGCCAATGAGCTGGAAGAGGAAGGTTATCGCATCCTCAAGCTCAATATCGGCAATCCGGCCACGTTTGGCTTTAATGCGCCGGAGGAGATTATTCAGGATGTGATTCGCATGCTGCCTGAAAGTGAAGGCTACAGCGATTCCAAGGGCCTGTACTCAGCGCGCAAAGCGGTAATGCAGGAGTGCCAGAAGATCGGCATACCCGGCGTCGAGGTCAATGACATCTATCTGGGCAATGGCTGCAGTGAACTGATCACCATGGCCACGCAGGCACTGCTCAATATCGGTGACGAGGTACTAATCCCCTCACCCGACTACCCGCTGTGGACGGCAGTCGTCTCGCTGAGCGGCGCCAAGCCTGTCCACTACCGCTGCGACGAAGAAAATGACTGGCAACCGTCCATCGAAGATATCCGCAGCAAGATTACCAGCCGCACCCGGGCGATTGTCATTATCAACCCCAATAACCCGACCGGCGCGGTCTACAGCCGCAGTATGCTCGAAGAACTGGTCAGCATTGCCGAAGAATTCGAACTGGTGGTGTTTGCCGACGAGATTTACAGCAAAATTCTGTACGACGATGCCGTGCACATTCCACTGGGCAGCATTAATCCCGACGTGCTGTGCCTGACGTTCAATGGCCTGTCCAAATCCTATCGTCTCGCGGGTTTCCGCAGCGGTTGGATGATTGTGTCTGGCCCCAAGGAACGTGCCAGGGACTACATAGAAGGCCTGGATATGCTGTCATCGATGCGACTCTGCGCCAACGTACCGGCCCAGCACGCCATTCAGACGGCACTGGGCGGCTACCAAAGCATTAACGAATTGATTCTGCCCGGAGGCCGCCTATTGGAACAGCGGGATATTGCCTGGGAAATGCTCAATGATATTCCCGGTGTGAGCTGTACCAAGCCGAGGGGCGCACTTTACATGTTCCCCCGCCTCGACCCCGAGGTCTATCCGGTGGCTAGCGACGAGCAACTGGTGCTGGATCTGCTCAACCAGGAAAAAATCCTGCTGGTGCAGGGCACGGGCTTCAACTGGCATGCACCGGACCACCTGCGCATTGTATTCCTGCCCAACAAGCTGGATCTGGCAGCTGCTATTGAGCGCTTTGGCCGCTTTCTGCGAGGCTACCGCAAAAAGCTCCACGCCGTCGGCTAGGCTGGCGCACGATATCGCAATACCTTGAGGGCGCCATCAGCGCCCTTTTCAGGAAAGTCCTCCCGGCCCGGCAAGCGCGCTTCAAACTGTGCCTCGGGCCAGAACGCCGCTACCTGTTCCCTAAGAAACGCTTCTCCCAGCCACGGCGCATTCAAACAAAACAGCACTGACGCCGCCGGTGCGCAGAGCTCCGGCATTCGGCGAATCAGCTTTTGGTAATCGCGCTCGGCGTCAAAACTGCCCTTCTGCCGCGACGGCGGATCGCAAATGATAATGTCATAGGGGCCGAGCTTTCCCAGCTTTCCCCAGGATTTAAGAATATCGTGACCGAGAAAACGTACCGACTCCAGCGGCTGCCCGTTAAGACGGTGATTCTCCCGCCCCCGTGCCAGCGACGCTTTACTCATATCAATATTCACCACAGACTCGGCACCCGCAGCCAGCGCCGAGACTGAAAATGCACAGGTGTAGGAAAACAGATTCAACACCCGTCGCTCTCTGGCAACCCCCTGCAACCAGCGCCGAGTGGGCGCCATATCCATAAAGTAACCGATATTCTGTTGGCGCCCGGGGGCCAGCAAAAAACACAAGCCCTGCTCTCGGGCGACAATTGGCGCCTCTGGCAAGCGGCCCCATAAACATTCCACCGGGGTGTCGGGCTGGTAGCGATGCTGCACCATGGCGCACGCCAGCTCTCCACCGAAACAGCTTTTCAGGTGGTCGCAAAACGCTGACCAGAATGTCTCGGGCGGCTCCCTATAAAGCACCAGCCACAACAGCGGTGAAAACCAGTCGACAGTGAGCCATTCATAGCCGGGGTAGCACTGACCGCGACCATGAAACAGGCGACGGGCATCCCCGCCGTCAACCATCTGCCCGGCCCAATGCTCAAATGCACTGAGCTGAAGAAATTCGTCGAGATTCAAGTTCGTCATCACCGCTCAACCCGCCGCGCTGACGCGGTACATAACCTGATCACGATAGCCGGTCAACACGGGAATATAGCCCTCCCAGGCGCGATCCAGCTCTGGGTCGTTGCTGTCGACCAACAGCGGGCGTCCTTCCAGACTTTTCAGCTTGGTTTTGCTGGCCAGCACCAGAAAATGCTCACGGCCAATACGCCGTATCAGCGCTGGGGTCAGCTGCTGGTTCCCCCGCCCCAGAATATGCCCCTGCCCGCCGATAGCGGAAATCAGCACTTGCACCGGCCCGTTGTGGGTATCCAGCGCGGCGGCAATCTGTGTGGCATTCGCATCCGCCTGTAACAGCTCACCGGCCCTCACCAGATCAAAGCCAAGCAAGGTGAATGGCAGGCCCAAGGCATTCATGAATCCCGTCGTGGTACTGCCGGGACCGACGATATACAGGGTGTCGTCGTCGCAGGTCTCCATCAACTCATCAGCAATATCGGCAATGACCAGCTCTTCGACTTCACGGCCGCCCTGCTTGACCTGCTGTAGAAAGCCACCGAGCCTCGGCACCAACAGCTCACCAAAATGCTTGGAACGAACGCGTCCCTCACGGAAAGCGGCCTCATCAATATCGCGCACTTCCTGCAGGGTAATGTCCACCAGATCACCGGCGATGAGCGCCTTGAGAATCTCCGCCGCTGCGTCCGGGTTCACCGCATAAACCGCCGAGTGCATCTTCACGCCAGCGGGCACTCCCAGCACCGGGAAGTCCTCTCCGACGGCGCGATAAATATCCCTGGCTGTGCCATCGCCACCAACAAACAGCAGTAGATCCACCCCCGACGCCCGCAGGGCCAATGCCGCCCGATGTGTATCGTCCGGCGTACTTAATGGGCTGACCGCGGCCCCCAACGATTCGAATGGCAGGCCATCGGGCACCGCCGCCCCCGCCATAGCCCCCTCAAAACCATAAACCGTCACCGGCAGCCCCACGAGCAGCGCGAGACAACGACGTGCCCGAGGCAAGGCGCGGCTGTTTGCAATATCATCGGCGACCTGCAGACGAAGAGCCTCCGGCAACTCATCGCTGCCCTTCAAACCTTCCGGGCCGCCCAAGCCCGCATAAGGATTGACGATCAGCCCCAGCTTAAAATTCGACATGTTCAGTAAAAATCCTTTCGGTTTCCTGTGGGCATTACCTACAGACAGTCCGTGTTTCATTGTGGCGCAATAACACAGACGGATAATAATGACGCTTCACCAATACAGGGAATTCCACGCTTTGAATACACGACAGCAACAACGCAACGATGTCTCTCTCACTTCTTCTCACCAACGCCATCGCGCCCAGCGACACTTTGAACAACGCTATGCTGCCAGCCTGATTGACGATAAGGGACGGGAAATCCCCATCGACAGCCAGAGCGTTCAGCGCTGCCTGGAACAACTCGCGGGGAGCGACAGTGAGTTCATCTGCTACCTTGCAAGGCGGCAAGCAAGTTGAACCCCGCCGTATCGAGCTGTTCACCTACGTAACGGCAGTAAGCAAACTCCCGCCGCTCGGGGTAGTGTTTACGCAAGCCATCAAACGCTGCAGCCGGATCGTCGGCAAGCAGTGACTCGCGAAATCTCCTGTCGTCACCGCGGGGATCGTACACAGCCAGCGCCGCTTCTCGAAGCAGCTCAGCGCCGTGCGACTCACTCAGCTCAACGACAGGCTCCGGCAGTCGGGTCGCCGCCAGTGCAGTGGGCGCCTTCAGTCCACGACGCTGACAGTGGGCCAGCAGCTGCTCAGCGATAGCCCGGCTACCGGCAATTTTTCCATCCAGGCTGTAACCGGCAATATGTGGTGTGGCGATAAGACACTGCCCGGCAAGCTCGCGGCTTACACCCGGCTCCCCCTCCCATACATCCAGTGCCAACTCAATATCCGGCCTCAGCTCCCTAAGCTGCAATAACTCTTCGGTAGCCACAACCTCGCCACGCCCCGCACTGACAACCAGCGATGAGGATGGCAACCGCGACAGTTGTGCCGCATCCAGCATATGGAAGCTGGGGTATTCTCCACCGCGTGTCAGCGGCGCATGGAGGCATAGCACGTCGCAAGCAAGCACAGCATCAAGGCTGCTCAGACGGGCATCGTCTGCCGGGGCCAACAGCGGGTCATAGGCACAACAGGGAATATCCAGCCCGGCCAAGCGATCTGCCAGTCGCCGGCCAACATTGCCGAATGCGACAATTCCCACCTGCCGCTCTCCGCTCAGCAACGACGCCCAGCGCTGGCGATCCAGACACAGTACGCTGATTACGTAGTCCACCACAGAATCTGCATTGCAGCCTGGTGCCGTGGCCCACTGTATTCCCTGCGCGTCCATAAACGCCGTATCTAAATGATCGCGACCAATGGTGCAGGAGCCGACAAATCGCACAGGACTGCCAGACAGTAAGGCAGCGTTGACCCGAGTGACCGAGCGCACAACCAGCGCATCGGCATCGCGCAGATCGGCAGCGGTCAGTGAGCGACCCGCAAAGCGACGCAGTTCACCAAAGGGCGCGAACAAGGTCTCGGCCTCGGGCACATTTTCATCAGCGTAGATAATCATGATTTTGGTCCTGTTGGCGCGACAAACGCTCGGGGATAGCGTGACTGAAGTGTGTAGAGATAGTTTGCCGATAAGCCCAGCGCTTCGCCCTGCCCCATCCAGTCATCGACTGCGGGCTTGCGCAAGGCCACCTGCTCGAAACCGGGCAACGCCAGATCATCCCGCAAGCGACAGAGCTGCCGGAAGAGAAACAGCTTTTCTCGGGCATTGGCAAACTTATCACGCAGGTCTTTGGCCCCCCTCACCGGTAAGGCCGCTAGGCCATCCAGGTCGCGGTAAATTGCTTCCAGCGAGGGGTAGTGTTCAAAAATCACTTTCGCGGTCTTCTCGCCGACGCCCTTCAGCCCCGGAATATCATCTACCGCATCCCCTGCCACCGCGAGAAAATCCGCCACACGCTCGCAAGCCACACCCCGCTCACGTCGCCAGTCCTCAGCGGAACGCGGTGCACTGCCAAAGTGCCACAGACGATCGGCGTCAGCACACAAGAGTTGCGCTAGATCTTTGTCGCGACTGACGATAGTCACCGCGAGGCGCTGTTCTCGCGCCTGTCGGGCAGCACTGGCGAGAATATCATCCGCCTCGAACTCGGCCTCCGCATGGCAGTACAGGCCCAAGGCCTCGCTCAAGCGCCGACAGGCGCGAAGCTGGTAGGCCAGTGCCTCGTCAGGCAGCACACGGCGAGACTTGTACGCGGGATACAGACGCTCGCGATAGCCGCGCCCCAGGCTTTCATCAAAGGCGATCAGGACATGAGCGGGACGCTCGCTGTGCAGAAACTTGAGCAGGGTTTCCAGATAGCCTTCCAGTGCGTTCAGCGGAAAGCCCTGTTCACTCACGTGGCGCGCCTGCCGGGCAAAATAGGCCTGAAAGATGTACACCGACGCATCGATGCCATAGAAACGCGACATCAGGAACGCAAATCTGTCAGCAGCAAACGGCTGGGATCGATCGCCAGCGGCTGACAAAACGCTACAGCCAACGCCCGCCGAAAACGCTCCGCCCGCGGGGGCAGCCCTTCGGACGCGTAGCGATGCGCCCGCTGCCATACGGCCAGGGCAAAGGGAAAATCATCAATATCTCCGCCAGAGAGATTGTCGATACTAACGCGAAACGGCAAACCCGCCGCCATGGCAAAGAACCACTCCAGCGCCTGAGGGCAACTCTCCACCCGTTCAAATTCGCGCTGCTGTACCTCGTTGCGACCGTCTGGCTCATACCAGTAGCCGTAGTCATCCAACTGCCGCCGTGCATCACCGGCAATGCACCAATGCGCCACTTCGTGCAAAGCGCTGCGGGCAAAGTCTTCGCGGTACCAGACCGTGTGAAGCTCACCCAGGCTCCCTGCCGGTACATAAAGGGGCTCCTCTGCACCACCGCAGAGCTGTGTTCGGTAGTCTCCGGCAAAACAGCGATCGAACACAGCCGCAATCTGACGATCCAGCGGCGCCCCGTCAATCACCCATTGTTCGGCCAGCTCAATCATTAAAGAGCAGCCCCCGCTCCGGACAGCCAGACTCGACATGCTGGCAAGGCTGCTGCCGGAGAAAATCCAGATAACTCGGCGAAAGATACGCCTCCCCCGCCAATAAGTGCTCCAGATAGCGGCTTTGTGGCAACAAGCCCTCGCAGACAAAAGCTGGGTTAGCGAGATATACCCAGGCCGAACGATGTCCGAAATCGCCGGACACTTGCAGGCATTCTCGACTGTAACGTACGGGGGTGCCCTCGAAATGATCCATCTTATCGATATCCTGCCCGCTGGTCAGTGCATAGAGCACGCCTTCAACGCAGCTATTACTGGTCGGCACGATATTGGCATAAGCCACCCCGGGCTGGTTGTGTGCAGCCTTGTTAAAACGCAGGCCGTAACCGGGTAAACGCGCGGCCCAAAGATCAATAAACGACAAGCCCCTGGCGCGCATCCGCGCCGGGTTCATATTGGAGCCATAGGCGAAATAGTAGTTGCAGATCACAAGACAAAACCGTTTTTGTGCTTGGCAAATGAATAATGACCGGGTAATTTTATCAGAAAGGGGATGCATCGTACGCGCTGCGGCAACCCGCCCAACGACGTATTCTCCCCCGCAACGAGAGGAAGCGTCATGGCGACACGTCAGTCCGGCAGCACCCACTCCGCGAAGATCCTCCCATTCACCCCCTCCAGCTCACGCATACGCTGTATTTCTCCCGCCTATGAAGGCCACTGCCTGCTATACAGCCACCATGCCCTATCACGGGACAAACTCTACGCCATTCGTATACTCTGCTGGGCCCGGCTGGCCGATGGCCGCGACGTGGCCGTGGTGCCGTGGCTGAACGATATCAGTCACTGCCGGGATTTGAATGACGCGGAAACCGGCCTTGCCGTGGGCTATTACGATCCGGCCTGCGATGACCGCTTCGACACACTTCCCAGCCAGCACCGCGCTGCGCTGGACGCCCTGTCCGAACAAGTTGCAATGGATAAGGCCCACGGTATTCTTCAGGAAATTCCCGACCTGATCGGCAGCCATGCCGCCATGGTCAAGGACAGCGACGAGCTGGTGCTGGAGCCGGTTGTGAGTTGGCAGTTGCGCGGTGATGGCCGCATGCAAGCGATGCTTGCTGACCCGGAGCGAATTACCCAGCAGCCGGTGCTGCCCGGCGATCCCTGCCTGTACGCGGCAGATCACGAGTCGGGGCTGCGTTACTACTTTCAGTACCACATCGCCAATCAAATCAAGAATGGCGGCGCCATGAGCACCCGCATTTTGGGACAGTTAATCCGGCGCTGACGATCTAGTGCTGGAGTTCGCGATTCAGGCCTTACGCACCCAGTAGCGGTACTCGCTGTCACTGTGCTGCTGGTCCAGCAGCTCATGGCCGAGAAAGTTGCAGAATTTGGGAATGTCGCGGGTCGTAGCCGGGTCGGTCGCCAGAATCTCCAGCACCTCGCCCGACGGCATATCGCGAATTTTGTTGTGTAACAGCATCACCGGCTCCGGGCAGGTCAGCCCGCTGGTGTCGAGATGGTGGTCGGCGTTCTCAGTCATGATCGTTACTGCGGTGAGTGGGCCGTCTATTGTGCGGCCGGTGGTGCAAAAATCAAGCTTGCTCACCGCGCACGGGGCAACACCGACCAGCTTTCGGTTTCCGGGCAAAAGGCAATAAAGGCGCGTTCGCTCTTCAGTGCCTCACGCAATTGCGCAATCTTCTCCGCCTCACTCAGCTCCTGCTCGCCGTAGTCGGTACCATCGCGACTGACCATCTCCTGCAGCATACCCTCAAAGGCGTCTTCACTCAGTTTTTGCCAGGGAATTTCCAAATACTCGGACATCATTTCTCTCATCTAAAAAGCGGTCGTTACTGCTGTTGCTGCGCCTGTTGCAACGCCTGCACGCTGTCGATTTTATCTTGCAACGACTGCGGCCGATCCACACGGCTGCCGATCTTGAGCTGGGTGTGGATTCGCGCAGCGCCCATCTCGTGAATACGCTGGTGACAGTGTTTGATCGCCGCCATCACGACTTCCCACTCCCCTTCGATATTGGTGCCAAAAGCGTGCAACTGACAAGACAAGCCAGCCTCATCAAGGATCTTCTGACACTCGGCAATATAGGGTGATAGTGACTCACCGGCATTGATGGGGATAACACAAAATTCGACCTGTAACTGCATCGTCTCACCTATCGCGCTTTGCACTCGTGATTTGTTAACTCAGATATCGTATCGTTAGGCTCCGCGACTGTCTCTAGCCAAACGGAATTTCACCTTGAATACATCACTGGTTTTCACCTTTATCAGCAAGGACCGCCCCGGTCTTGTCGAAACCCTTTCCGCGGCCATTGCCGATGCCAACGGCAGCTGGCAGGAGAGCCGTATGACCCGGCTGGCCGGTCAATTTGCCGGTATCGGCCGGGTGAATATCGCCAAGGACAAACGTGACGTACTGGTCAGCGCGCTGCAAGCGCTGTCCGCTGACGGAATCACAGTGAGTATCGACAACAGCGACAGCGATAGCGGAGAAGCCGCCGAGCAGCTCTGCCATCTGCAGATTGTTGGCAACGACCGCCCGGGCATTGTTCGGGAAGTCAGCCGCGCGCTGAAAGAGCGCCAGCTCAATGTGACCGAGCTGAGCTCAAACATCACCAGTGCGCCAATGACCGGCGAGCCGCTGTTCGAGGCCAGCGTTACCGCCGCTCTGCCGCCGGGCTGTGATCTGGATGAACTGGAAGACGCGATGGAAGATATCGCGGAATTGCTGAGTGTGGATATTGATATTGAACGGGGCTAACCGCGCCCGCCGAGACTTTTAAACAGCCACACCGTCGCCGCCGCCAGCGCGGCGATCACCGTCACCCCCAGCACACATAGCAGCAGATAACCGAGAATATCCCGCCAGGGTACGTCAAAACTCCACACGGCCGACGACACCAGCATCAATGTCGCCAGTACCGCCAATACGGGTGTGCGATAGCGTTTGAAGGTGTGCAAGCACTGCATCAGCTCATCCTTCTCCTGTTTTTCGGGGTGTTTTCGCGTGTCGGCCAGGGGGCGACGGAATCAGGCGAAACTGTCTTCTTTGAGCCACTCGCAGCGCAGGCGGCCCGAGTCATCACCGGGGGCATGATAGTCGCCTTCGGCCTGCCATACAAAGGTATGCGTGCCGTTATAGGCGGTTTGTAAATGTACGGTCGCCGTCACCCAGTACATTTTGGAGAGCATCCGTTCGAACTGACGCAGCCAGGCATCCCATTCGTGCTCCACCGCCTTGTAGGAACTGCCGAAGTGAATCACATCGGTCTGACAATCACCAAAATCAATGGCGCGCTGAGGCACCGAAAACATCTCCCGGCACAGCAGCGGCCACTCTTCTGCCGACGGCAGGGTATCGGTGATCTGCTGATTCACCTCTCGCCGCTCCTGTACATCAACACCGTCACGCACAAACAACATATCGGTGATACAACCGTACACGACTGACTCTTGAGACATGGCTAGCTTCCGTTGTTTTTTCTCAGTCTACCCCAGCCGTTGGCGCTGAACGATGATTGGCATCGGTAGACGTGGTTGGGGTCTCAAAATAGCGCCAGGCCAGCCAGGCGGCCAGTGCCGCGGCTGCAGCCGCCACCCAAAAACTGTAACGGGCGCTGATATCCCAGGCATAACCGCTGAACAGTGCGCCCATGGCGCCGCCAGCGCCAAAGCTCAGCCCGCTGTACAAGGCCATGCCCTGCCCATGATGGGCGGTAAAGAAGCGCCGGATAGTTTCCACTGCGGCGGCATGAGCGCTGCCAAAACTCGCGGCATGCAGGCACTGCGCCACAATCAGCAGCGCTGTAGACGCCGCAAATTCAGCAATCATCCACCAGCGCAGCGCGGTGAGCGCCAAACTGGCAATCAGAATATGGCGCAGCCTGAAACGCGCCAGCAGCCGGTGCATCCCCATAAACAGCAAAACTTCCGCCAGCACGCCCAGCGACCAGAGCATACCCGTCGCGGTCGTACTGTATCCCTCTCCCTCCAGATAAATACTGAAAAAGGTGTAGTACGGGCCGTGGGAAAACTGCAGTAGAAAGCTGGTAGCAAAAAACGCCAGCACCGCCGGTTTGCTCAGAATACGTCTCAGCGAGCCAGGACTGCGATCACCGCGACTGAGCCCCTGGGGATTCTCGGCAACCAGCAGGCTGCCGAGCCAGATAGCGGTAAGCAGGCCGGTGATAATCAGTAAAAGATGCGCGATTGGGTGATAATCCAGCCATGCGCCCACCGCCAATACGGCGACAATAAAGCCGATCGATCCCCACACCCGAATCAGCGAATAGCGTGCATAACGCCCACTGAGATGGCTGAGGGTGAGCACGTCGAACTGCGACAGCACCGCATTCCAGAAAAAACTGTAACCCGCCACCACAGCGGCAAGCCAATAGAAATCCTGTCGCCAGAACACCCCGGCAAAGGCCAGTATCGCCATCAGCGAACCAAGGCGAATAATGCGGGTACGGCAGTCGTAACGGTCGGCGAGATAACCCCAGATATTGGGCGCAATCACCTTGGTGACCATTACCAGCGCCGACAGAATACCGATCTCACCCGAGGAGTAGCCCAGCGATTTCAGGTACAGCGACCAATACGGCAACCACGTGCCGAGCAGGCCGAAGTAGAAAAAGTAAAAGGCTGACAGTCGCCAGTACGGCAGCTGTTCCGTCATACCGGCTTAGCGAGTTCCGGGAATCTTCGGGGTGGTACAGTCCACATTGGCGTTCTGACCGCGGTGACGCAGCAGGTGATCCATCAGCACAATCGCCAGCATGGCCTCGGCAATCGGCACCGCACGGATGCCCACGCAGGGGTCGTGGCGACCCGTGGTGATGACATCGACCGGTTCACCCTGCTGATTAATGGTTTTGCCGGGGACCAGAATGCTGGAGGTCGGCTTCAGCGCAATATGCGCCACGATATCCTGACCACTGGAAATGCCGCCGAGCACTCCGCCGGCGTTGTTCGAGGTAAATCCCTCAGGCGTCAATTCGTCGCGATGTTCGCTGCCCTTGGCCTCAACACAATCGAAACCCGCACCGATCTCCACGCCTTTAACGGCGTTGATGCCCATCAGGGCATGGGCGATGTCAGCGTCGAGGCGATCAAACACCGGTTCGCCCAGGCCAACCGGAACGGCGGACGCCACGACACTGATCTTCGCGCCGATAGAATCGCCGGACTTACGCAGTGCCTGCATATACGCTTCCATCTCTGGAATCTTATCGGCATCGGGACAGAAGAAGGGGTTGCTTTCCACCAGGTCCCAGTCCAGCTTTTCCGCTTTAATAGGCCCCAGCTGCGAGAGGTAACCACGCACCAGAATACCGTGTTGCTCGGCCAGGTATTTCTTGGCCACAGCGCCTGCGGCCACACGCATCGCCGTTTCTCGGGCCGACGAGCGGCCACCGCCGCGATAGTCCCGCAGCCCGTACTTTTGCTCATAGCTGTAATCGGCGTGCATGGGACGGAAGCGATCTTTGATCTTGCCGTAGTCCTTGGAGCGCTGATCACGATTTTCAATCAGCAGGCCTATGGACGTGCCGGTGGTTTTGCCTTCAAACACGCCAGACAGAATTTTGACTTCGTCGTCTTCCCGACGCTGTGTGGTATAGCGGGAGGTGCCGGGCTTGCGGCGATCCAGGTCTTTTTGAAGGTCAGCTTCGGTCAGCGCCAATCCCGGTGGGCAACCATCAATAATCGCGCCCAACGCCAGACCGTGACTTTCGCCAAAGGTGGTAACCGTAAACAACTTGCCAATGGTGTTGCCAGACATGCAAAAATCCTGAATTCAATCGTTCTGCCCCGACTGCGGAGCGAGGAATGCAAATTATACGTGAAAGCCGGAGCGGCGTCAGAGCCACTGCTGGGCAGCGAGCAGCTCTTCACGGCTCATGCAGAAGACCCCATGTCCGCCGCGCTCGAACTCCAACCACGTGAAGCCGATCTGCGGATACGCCTCGTCGAGAGCCAGCCAACTATTACCCACTTCTACCACCAGCAGACCGCCCTCTTCCAGGTGCGCTGCCGCGTCGCGCAGAATCTGTCGGGTAATATCCAAGCCGTCCACCCCAGAGGCCAGACCCAGCGCCGGTTCACGGTGGTATTCCTCTGGCATCTCTGCCAGATCGCGGGCATCGACATAAGGGGGATTGCTCACAATCAAGTCGTAGCGCTGACCATCCAGCCCGGCAAATACATCAGACTGACAAGCCTGCACACGATCACCCAGCTCGTGCCGCACAATATTGATATTTGCCACATCCAGCGCGTCCGAGGAAATATCGACCAGATCGACGGAAGCGTCATCAAACGCGTAGGCGCAGGCAATGCCGATACAGCCGCTGCCAGTACATAAATCCAGCACCCGGCTCGGTTCACCCGCAAGCCACGGCGCAAAGCCATTTTCCACCAGTTCGGCAATAGGCGAACGCGGCACCAGTACCCGCTCATCGACATAAAATGACAGGCCAGCAAACCAGGCTTCATGAGTGAGGTAAGCGGCAGGCAGACGCTCATCGACCCGGCGCTTTAGCAGCGCGAGTACGCGCTCGCGCTCCTCCATAGTAAGGCGTGCTGAAAGCAACTCGTCGGGGCTGTCGAAGGGCATGTGCAGTGCATGAAGTACCAGCAGCCGCGCCTCGTCGAGCGCGTTGTCAGTGCCGTGACCAAAGAACAGCCCGGCGCGAGTAAATTCGCTCAGTCCCCAGCGGATATAATCACGGATGCTGACCAGATAAGGGCGGATATCGTCTTCGCTCACGGCAGGGCCTCGGGGGTAATATTTGTCGCCGCGAAGTGTACACCGCCCTCCCGGCGCATACCATGTATGGCTGATTTCTGCTGCTTGGGAAAGCGTGGTGGCTTTGTTACCATTGCCGGTCATTTGTCACGCCATAAAAAGAGAATCCGGTGGAAAAAGCATTCGCAAAAATCATTGAAGAGATTGGTGAAGACCTGAGCCGCGACGGTCTGGTCGATACGCCAAAGCGTGCGGCCAAGGCCTTTGAATTTATCACCCGCGGTTATCGCCAGAGCGTTGACGAGGTAGTGAATAACGCCCTGTTTGAGTCAGATGCCAATGAGATGGTCGTGGTCTCAGATATCGAGCTGTACTCTCTCTGCGAGCACCACCTGCTGCCCTTTATCGGCAAATGCCATGTCGCTTATATCCCCAATGGCAAAGTGCTGGGACTCTCCAAAGTCGCTCGCATCGTCGACCTCTACGCCCGCCGCCTCCAGATTCAGGAAGGCCTGACCACGCAGATCGCCAATACGGTGCAAGACGTGACCGGCGCCGAGGGCGTGGCGGTCATTATTGAAGCCCGGCATATGTGCATGATGATGCGCGGCGTGGAAAAGCAGAACTCCGTAATGCGCACCAGCGCCATGCTGGGGGTATTCAAAGAGAATCAGGCAACCCGCGCCGAATTCATGGCGCTGATCAACAAGCGCTGATATCAATGCGTTGGTTAAACGAAACGACAAAAGGCCCTTAATCGGGCCTTTTTACTTAGCCCTTGCTCCAGGCCTCGGCAAAATGCCGTTGCGCGGCATCGCTAATCGCCGCGGCACTCTCCCCCATGTGGCAGTGATGGTCCCCCTCCACCGCCAGTACCTGAAAGTCGACTGGCCGCTCGTCTTCCGCCAGTAATCCGAGAAGCTGCTCGCCAAAACCCTGCTGTGCAGAGACAAACAACAGTGGAGCACGAATCGCCTTCATCACCGCCAGCCATTGACCATGAGTGAGCTTAATGGACGACGCCAAGCCCACTCTGCGATCACTGCGCCAACGATACTTGCCATCCTCACCTTGCTGAGTACCGCGCTCAACAATACGCAGCGCGGCTGGGACAGACATCGGCATGGCCTTTATCCTCGCCTGCGCCGCTTCTTCCAAGGAGTTAAACGCCCTGGCCGGACGCCCCGGCTTCTCGAAGTCGTGAAGATAACGACCCAGTTGCACCGGGAAGTCTTCCTCAGCAACGGGGCGTGTCAGCAGACCATCAATGCATACCAACGCGGCAACTCTATCAGGCTGAGCAGCAGCCAGCAGTGCCGCCATCATCGCACCACGGGAGTGAGCCAACACCGCAAAGCGCGGCCAGCCCAACTGGTCGGCTACGCCGAGAATACTGCGTAAATCTTCCCAAATACCGTAGCTGCCTGATGCGGGTTTGTGACCGCTGTGACCGTGACCGGGCAGATCCAGCGCTACCAACCGCCACGTGTTTTGTCGCTCAGCAATGGCTTCAAAGCTCAGGGCATTATCCAGCCAGCCATGCAGAGCCATGACCGGTATACCGTCCTCCGGACCAGACACCCTGGCGACCAGCTCGATGTCATCTACCCAAAAACGCAGGGTTTCGAAGACGGTACTCACGGCTCAGCGCCCATTGTGCGCATAGTTGGGATAGTGCCTCAGCCATTTCAGCTCGGCACAGCCGCTGGCAAACACCTCGCCCTCCAGCAACGCCATACTGGCGGTTTGCATGCCCCAGTAGCTGCGAAGCTCGCCCTGCCAGTGGGCAATAGCATTACTGAGCAAGGGGTTGTGCCCCACCAACATCAAGCGCTGACCGGCAAACGTCGCCAGCAGATTTTCCAAATCTTCGGGGCGATTATCGGGAGTCAGGCAGGCAATGTTGCGCTGGGGTGCGCCCCAGATATTCAAGATCTCCGCGCTTTGCTGGGCACGCCGATAAGGGCTGACCCACAATTGCTCCGGCTGCCAGTCTTCCCCGCGCAGCCACTGCGCGGCCGCATCGACCTCCTCCCGCCCTCGCTCGGTGAGCGCCCGTTCCATATCGGTCGTCGCGTCCCACGACGCGGCGCCATGTCTCACTAACAACACTTCCATCATTAACGCACCGCGAACTCTACATCGCGGTTCTGCTCCGCCCACATCATGCCGCCAATCACATCACTGACGGTTTTGCCTTCATAAATAATGCCGTACAGACCGTTGACCAGCGGCATATAGATATCGAGGACCTCAGACTGCTGCTTGAGCAGCTTCAGGGTATTCACCCCCTCAGCCACTTGCCCGAGTTCCGCCACGACCTCGTTTAAATCACGGCCTTTACCCAATTCAAAACCTACGCGGTAGTTACGGCTGAGCGGCGACGTACAGGTCACGAATAAATCACCTACGCCCGCCAAGCCCAGAAAGGTCAGCGGATCGGCGCCTTCACGCACTGCATAACGGCTCATCTCCGCCAGACTGCGGGTAATCAGCATGCTGATGGTGTTGTGCCCGACACCCAGCGCTGCCGCGAGTCCCGCGACAATGGCATACACATTTTTCAGCGCACCGGCCAGTTCGACACCATAGACATCGCTGCCGGCATAAACCCTAAAATACGCGCATTGAAGAAGGTCCTGGATGCAGCGCGTCAGTGATTCATCTTCACTGGCAATCACAGTGCCGGTAATCTCTCTGGCCGCCAGTTCTTTCGCCAGATTGGGGCCGCTCATTACGCCGATACTGACATCGCCAAGCTCTTCACCGAGCACCTGACTCATCAGTTTATTGGTCTCTGCCTCCATGCCCTTGGTCGTGCTCACAACCATCGTGCCTGCCGCTAACAGCGGCGCCAATTGGCGTGCGACCTCTCGGCAGGACTTACTGGGCACAGCCACAAAGACGACATCGCAGCCATCCACGGCATCGGCCAAATCCGCGCTGGCGCGCAGGCTCGGATTCAGAGCAATGCCCGGCAGGTACGCGCTGTTGCAGTGCTGGGTATTCACCTCATCGGCGCGCTCTGCATTGCGCATCCACAGACACACATCGTGCCCTTTGTCGGCCACAATATTGGCAATGGCCGTTCCAAAACTACCGCCGCCTACAATGGCGACCTTGTGCTTGTCCGTCATGACGGTCTCGCTGCATCCTTAATTCAGGCAGTTTATCACCGCCGCTTTGCTGTGAAGAAGCCCGCCAGCCATGCAAGCGGAGCTCAGAAACAAAAAAGGCGGCTATTCGCCGCCTTCTCCTGCCGGAAAAACTCAGGCACTGAGTTCCAGCAGCAATTTGTTGAGCTTGCTGACGTAATCCGCCGGATTCTCAAGCTGTGCGCCCTCAGCCAGATGCGCTTGGTTGAAGAGTATATCCACCAGATCGGCAAACCGGTCTTCGTCGGCTTCCTGATCGAGTTTCTGCACCAGCGGGTGCTCGGGATTGATCTCGAAGATCGGCTTACTTTCCGGTAATGCCTGACCAGCCGCTTCCAGAATGCGACGCATCTGCGCGCCCATATCGTGCTCACCCACCACCAAACAAGCCGGCGAACTCGTCAGACGGCCAGTGGCACGCACTTCTTCTACCTTGCCATCCAGCGCCTTGGCCACCCGCTCGATCAGGTCTTTGTGCTCTTCAGCAAGGCTTTCCTGCGCCTTCTTCTCGTCTTCGTCTTCAAGCTCACCCAGATCAAGCTGGCCGCGCCCCACGTCTTGCAGCGCTTTACCGTCGAACTCAGACAAGTGATTCATCAGCCAGTCATCGACGCGATCCGACAACAGCAGCACTTCGATGCCCTTCTTACGGAAGACTTCGAGGTGCGGACTGCTCGCTGCCGTGCGATGGTTCTCGGCCACCACGTAGTAAATTTTGCTCTGCCCTTCTTTCATGCGGGCCACATAGTCGTCGAGTGAGTGCGTCTGCTCCGCCTTGTCGTCGTGGGTGGTGGCAAAGCGCAGCAGCTTGGCAATTTTTTCGCGGTTGCTGAAATCTTCCGCCGGGCCTTCTTTCAACACCTGACCGAAGGCCTTCCAGAAGGTCTGATACTTCTCGACATCGTTCTTCGCCAGCTTGCCCAGCATATCCAGTACACGCTTGGTCAGTGCGATTTTCATTGCATCAACTGCTGGATCCTGCTGCAGAATCTCCCGCGACACGTTCAGCGACAAGTCATTGGAATCCAACACACCTTTCACAAAACGCAGGTACAGCGGCAAGAATTGCTCGGCGTCGTCCATGATAAAGGTGCGCTGCACGTAAAGCTTCACACCGCGTGCCGCATCACGATTCCACATATCAAAGGGGGGCTGCGACGGCAAATACAGCAGGCTGGTGTACTCCAGCTTACCCTCGACCTTATTGTGACTCCAGCTCAACGGCTCGTTAAAGTCGTGGCTGATGTGCTTGTACAATTCCTTGTATTCGTCGTCGCTCACTTCATTGCGTGGGCGCGTCCACAGCGCCGTAGCCGAGTTAATGCTCTCGAATTCGTCGGGGGCGTCTGCGTCATCCTCGCTTTTCGCCTTGGGCATTTCGACAGGAATGCTGATGTGGTCGGAGTATTTCTTGATAATACTGCGCAGGCGCCAGTCATCAGCAAAGTCTTTATCTTCCTCGCGCAGATGCAGCACCACGGTAGTTCCACGTGCAGCGCGCTCGCAGCTTTCAATCGAGAATTCCGCTTCACCCTGGGATTCCCAGTGCACGCCTTCACTGACCGGAGCACCGGCGCGGCGGGTAAATACTTCCACACGCTCAGCAACGATAAACGCTGAGTAGAAGCCCACACCGAATTGGCCGATAAGCTGCGAGTCTTTCTTGTTGTCGCCGCTGAGATTTTTCAGGAATTCCGCCGTGCCTGAGCGGGCAATTGTCCCAAGGTTGGCAATCACTTCATCACGGCTCATGCCAATGCCGTTATCACTGATGGTGACGGTACCGGCGTCTTTGTCCGCCTCAACCCGCACCCGCACATTGGGATCGCTCTCAAACAAACTGTCGTCGGAAAGTGCCTCAAAACGCAGTTTATCTGCGGCATCGGAGGCGTTGGAAACCAGCTCGCGAAGGAAAATTTCCTTGTTGCTGTACATGGAGTGGATCATCAGCTGAAGCATCTGCTTGGCTTCGGTCTGAAATCCCAGGGTTTCTTTTTCTGCTGTCGACATGTTTATCACCTGTAAAACCATAAAACCGAGTGCCCACGGGGGCGTTACAGCTTTATGGGGACGACAGGGAAAATTTCAAGGGGAAAAGCGGCCTGAACAAACAGGCCGCGAGACGATTACAGGCGATTCGGCAAGATCCGATCGACGATATAGGCCGCATCACAGCCAAGCGGAAGACAGCCGTATACGCTATGCGGGCGCTCGAGACGCGAGGCAATAAACGCCTCCGCCACGTTTTCATCGCCATGCAGCAGTAATAGAGCAGACTGAAAGCACAGCGCCATTTGCTCCACCAAATGACGGGCACGGTACTCGGCGTGACTCAAATCGCTGAGCTCCTGTTTCAGTGCAGCAATATGCTGGTCCAGCACCGCGGAACGTCCCTCCGCCAGGGCCAGTTCGGCAAACCAGCGGTCACAGACTTCCGGCGATTTGGCAAAGGCACGCAGCACATCCAGGGCCTGGATATTCCCTGAGCCCTCCCAGATCGCATTGATCGGGGCTTCACGGTAGAGCCGCGGCATAATGCAGTTCTCGATCACGCCGTTACCCCCAAGACATTCCATCGCCTCATAGGCGTGATTCGGGGTGCGCTTGCAAATCCAGAACTTCCCTACCGCACTACCCAGTCGGAGCAGCAGTTTTTCCTCTGGCGTATCGGCGTCCAGCGCCGCTGCCATGCGCATGGTCATAGCCAGCGAACCTTCGACTTCCAACTGAAGATCGGCGAGCACATTCTGCATCAGCGGCTGGTCAATCAGCCGCTTGCCGAAGGCTTTGCGGAGGCTGGCATGATGCGCGGCCTGCGCCACAGCCTGCCGCTGACCTCCAGTTGAGCCAACCATACAGTCAAAGCGCGTCAGCGCGACCATTTCGATAATGGCTGGTACGCCGCGCCCCTCTTCACCCACCATCCAGCCCTGAGCACCGCGCATCTCGACTTCCGACGAGGCGTTGGACACATTGCCCATCTTGTTCTTCAGACGCTGTACAAAAAGGCTGTTCTTCTCACCATCCGGACGCCAACGCGGCACCAGAAAACAGCTCAATCCACCTTCCGACTGCGCCAGCATCAGAAACGCATCGCACATTGGCGCAGACATAAACCACTTGTGGCCGGTCAGTTCATAGAGTTCGCCCGGTCCCCGATCGCCAATGGCTTTGGCTATCGAAGTGTTCGCACGCACATCACTGCCGCCCTGTTTCTCGGTCATTCCCATGCCAATGGTAACGGCCTGTTTGTCGAAGTACGGCTTGTTTGCCGGCTCATAACTCCGATTCAATACTTTCGGCAACCACTCCTCAGCCACCGACGGTGTCAGCTTCAAGGTCGGCACTGCCGCAAAAGTCATGGTCAACGGACAACCATGCCCTGCCTCCACCTGACTTTGCATATAACTGTAAGCCGCGCGCTGCACGTGGGCGTTGGCGGTTGAACCGTCCCAGGGCATGGCGTGAATCCCCTGAGAAAGCGCCATATCCATCAACTGGTGATAGGCGGGGTGAAAGCGGACCTGATCGACTCGATGCCCAAAACGGTCGTGACTGTCGAACTGGGGTTTGAATTCATTGGCGTCAAAGCCCCAGCCAATCACTTCAGCACTGCCGCAGCGCTGGCCATACGCCGACAGACCAAGACGGTCAGCCGCTGGCGCATAACTGCTTAACCACTCGCGAAGCGCCCGATCCTCTTCAAACAGATTGGTGTTCTCCAGGGCGTCAGACTGATTGAAGACCTCGTGCGTATGGCTGCCTGACTCAGCCGCCTGTGCGATATCTTTCTGCGTTTTCATACCCTGTCCTCTTCATTAATCCCTACCGCCCGCAAACACAGGCGGCACAATTCTTCTATGGTAGCGACGTTGTATTCGGTCTCGACCAGTGGTCCCAGCAAACTCTCAGCCAACGCCCCGACCAACGCAGCGGCCGTCAGTGACGCGCGCTGTGAAACGAACTCCCCGCTGTCGATGCCTTGCTGAATGACCGCTTCAAACAAGCCGGTGTATTCCCGCCGAAAGTGCAGACGCGCCTCATCCACTGCCGGATCGACCGGCTCAGCGATCAGTACCCAGGCAAACTGTGGCGCCCGAAAAGCGCGCTCAGAAAACACCGTCACACCACTGCGCAAGCGTTGAGCCTGGCTACCGCCTCCAGACAAGGCGGTTTTGACCGCGCCAACCTCCCGGCGCGTGGCATGGCTAAACACCTCTGTCGCGAGCTGATCCTTGTTCTTAAAGTAGCGATAAACCGAGCCGACGCTAACCCCGGCATCGCGGGCCAGTGCCTGAATGGTCAGCGCACGAAAACCGCCTTCGCGCACCAACGACTCGGCGCTCTGCAACAACCGCTCCCGTAACTCCGCCTTGCGCTGACTGACCTGCGCCGTTTCCCGATACGCCATTTCGTCTCCACATAAAGAAGTGAATCATAGTTCATTTTATTGTTTATGCCCAGCCACCTTTCTGCTGGCATAAAAAAAGGCGACCCTGAGGTCGCCTTTCTTCAAGAAGCGTCTGCCTTACCAGCCAGTCACTTCTTTCAGCGCATCACCGATCTGCGCCAGCGAGCGAACGGTTTTTACGCCCGCATCTTCCAGAGCAGCAAACTTCTCGTCGGCAGTACCTTTACCACCAGAGATGATGGCGCCAGCGTGGCCCATACGCTTGCCCGGAGGTGCAGTTACACCGGCAATGTAGGAAACCACAGGCTTGGTCACATTAGCCTTGATGTAAGCCGCCGCTTCTTCTTCAGCAGAACCACCGATCTCACCGATCATAACGATCGCTTCAGTCGCGGGATCTTTCTCGAACATTTCCAGAATGTCGATGAAGTTAGAACCGGGAATCGGGTCACCACCGATACCAACACAGGTAGACTGGCCGAAGCCATAGTCAGTGGTCTGCTTAACCGCTTCGTAAGTCAGGGTACCGGAACGAGAAACGATACCCACTTTACCGGGCAGGTGAATGTGACCGGGCATGATGCCGATTTTGCACTCACCCGGAGTGATAACACCCGGACAGTTGGGACCGATCAGGCGCACGCCCAGCTCGTCACACTTCACTTTACATTCGAGCATATCCATAACGGGGATGTGCTCAGTGATGCAGACGATCAGCTTGATGCCGCTGTTGGCTGCCTCCAGGATAGAGTCCTTACAGAACGGCGCGGGCACGTAGATCACAGACGCTTCTGCGCCAGTAGTTTCTACCGCTTCTTTAACGGTGTTGAACACGGGCAGGCCCAGGTGCTCAGTGCCGCCCTTACCGGGGGTCACACCACCCACCATTTTCGTACCGTAGGCAATCGCTTGCTCAGAGTGGAAGGTACCCTGACCACCGGTGAAACCCTGGCAGATAACCTTGGTGTCTTTATTGATCAGAATAGCCATTATTTACCCTCCGCTGCTTTGACAGCCTGCTGAGCCGCGTCAGTCAGGCTGGTTGCCGCGATAATGTCCAGACCGGATTCAGACAACAGCTTGGAACCCAGATCGGCATTGTTACCCTCAAGACGCACAACTACCGGCACGCTCACACCCACTTCCTTCACTGCACCGATGATGCCTTCGGCAATCAGGTCGCAGCGAACGATACCGCCGAAGATGTTAACCAGCACGGCTTTCACGTTGCTGTCTTCGAGGATGATTTTGAAGGCTTCGGTCACGCGCTCTTTGGTTGCACCACCACCTACGTCAAGGAAGTTAGCGGGGAAGCCACCGTGCAGAGAGACGATGTCCATGGTACCCATGGCCAGGCCTGCACCGTTTACCATGCAACCGATGTTGCCGGTCAGAGCCACGTAGTTCAGATCCCACTCGGCCGCGCGTGCTTCACGCTCGTCTTCCTGTGAGGGATCGTGCATGGCTTGCAGGTCTTTGTGGCGGTAAATCGCGTTACCGTCGATAACCACTTTGGCGTCCAGACAGTGCAGGTTGCCGTCAGTGGTGATAACCAGCGGGTTGATTTCCAGCAGAGCCAGGTCTTTTTCCTGGAACATTTTTGCCAGACCCAGGAAGATGTTGACGAACTGCTTAACCTGAGTCGGGTTCAAACCCAGTTGGAAAGCCAGTTCACGGCCCTGATAAGACTGTGCGCCAGTCAGCGGATCGATAGTCGCTTTGAGAATCTTCTCCGGAGTCTCTTCGGCCACTTTTTCGATTTCCACACCACCTTCGGTCGATGCCATGAAAACAATGCGACGGCTGCCACGGTCAACAACGGCGCCCAGGTAGAGTTCCTGGTCGATGTCGGTGCAAGATTCAACCAGAATCTTGGCAACCGGCTGGCCATTTTCGTCAGTTTGGTAGGTCACCAGGTTTTTGCCCAGCCACTGTTCGGCGAAGGCTTTGACTTCTTCTGTGCTGCTGACCAGTTTTACACCACCGGCTTTACCACGGCCACCGGCGTGAACTTGGGCTTTTACAACCCATTTGTCGCCGCCGATTTTTTCAGCCGCTGCTGCGGCCTCTTCCGGGGTATCACAGGCATAGCCTTTAGACACAGGCAGCCCGTATTCAGCAAACAGCTGTTTGCCTTGGTACTCGTGAAGGTTCATGTTGGAATTACCATCTCGGTCTGTGGAAGTGTTAAGCGGGCAATACGCTGTCAGTGAATGGCCCGCTCCCTCTGCACATTGCGGAGAACCGCAAAATTCGGGTCCGTATTTTCCCGAATTTCACGGAGTACCGCAAATCTATTTGCGCTTCTTGCGGTTTGGAATGTGGATAGCCCGACCATCCACGGCCAACGCTGCTTCGTGAACAGCCTCTGACATCGTCGGATGGCCGAATACCGTCAGTGCGATATCTTCGGCAGAAGAGCCAAATTCCATGGCAATCACGATCTGTTGAACCAGATCGGCAGCGCTTGGGCCAATAATGTGGCAGCCCAGAATGCGGTCGGTTTCCTCGTGAGCGAGGATTTTCACCATACCCGTTGTTTCATTGGAGGCCAGCGCACGACCACTGGCAATAAAGGGGAAGCTGCCCGACTTATAAGGCACGCCGTCCGCCTTCAACTGCTCTTCCGTCGCGCCCACCATAGCGATTTCGGGGTGCGTGTAGATAATTGACGGAATGCAATCATAGTTCATGCTGACCTTGTGACCGGCAATACGCTCGGCAACCATCACGCCCTCTTCCGAGCCTTTGTGAGCCAGCATCGGACCGCGCACAATATCACCCACCGCGTAGATACCCGGCGCATCGGTTTCGCAGTGATCGTTGACAAAAATGAAACCGCGCTCATCCAGGTTTACACCGCAATCCGGTGACAGCAGGTTGTTGCTCAGCGGACGACGGCCCACACACACAATCAGCTTGTCAAAGGTCTCACTCTGCTCTTCGTCGTTGAGCGTATAGCTAACCTCAACTTTCTTGCGCTTAATTTCGGTACCGGTTACGCGAGCACCAAGACGGATATCCAGCTCCTGCTTTTTAAAGACCTTGGCAGCCTCTTTGGCAATCTGCTGATCCATCGCCGGCAGGAAGGTATCCAGCGCTTCCAGTACGACAACTTCACTACCCAAGCGAGCCCAGACACTGCCCAGCTCCAAACCGATGACGCCGGCACCAATAATACCCAGGCGTTTGGGCACAGCCTGGAATTCCAGGGCACCTGTAGAGTCAACGATGACATCCTGATCGATGGGCGCAGGCGGGATTTCTACGGGAACTGAACCCGCAGCGATAATGATGTTCTCGGCCTCAAGAGTCGTGGTTTTACCGTCATTGTCGGTAACCTCCACTTTCTTGCCCGCCAGCACCTTACCGAATCCTTCAACGGCAGTAACACCATTGGCCTTGAACAGACCGCCAACGCCGCCCGTGAGCTGCTCGACGATCGCGTCTTTGCGCTTGATCATCTCTGGCACATCGATAGACACCTTGCCGGTGCTGATGCCGTGAATACCAAAGTCTTCTTTGGCTTCATGGTATTTGTGGCTGCTGTCCAGCAGCGCCTTAGAGGGGATACACCCCACATTCAGGCACGTTCCACCAAGTGCAACCTTGCCCGATTTACCCTGATTTTTTTCTACACAGGCAGTTTTCAATCCCAGCTGAGCAGCGCGAATTGCAGCCACATAACCTGCGGGACCGGAACCGATAACGACGACATCGTACTTAGACATAACTGTTTCCTGTAATACCTGTTGCTTGGATTCCGCTATTACTCGCCCCAGGGGTTAACCTGGGGCAGTCCTGCTTAGACTTCCAGCAGAATACGCGCGGGATCTTCGAGGAGGTCCTTGATAGTCACCAGGAACTGAACGGCATCTTTGCCATCGATCAGGCGGTGATCGTAAGACAGTGCCAGGTACATCATAGGCAGGATTTCCACCTGACCATTGACGGCCATCGGACGCTCCTGAATTTTGTGCATACCCAGGATTGCGGTCTGCGGCGGGTTTAGGATCGGCGTTGACAGCAGCGAGCCGAACACCCCACCGTTAGTGATGGTGAAGGTACCACCGGTCATTTCATCGATACCCAGCTTACCGTCGCGAGCGCGCAGACCAAAGTCACGCACCTTGTCTTCCACCTTGGCCAGGCTCATTTCGTCAGCATCGCGAAGCACCGGCACGACCAGACCTTTTTCCGTTGACACCGCGACACCGACATCTTGATAGCCGTGGTAAACAACGTCATCACCATCGATAGAGGCATTGACTGCAGGGAAGCGTTTCAGCGCTTCGCAGGCCGCTTTGACGAAGAAGCCCATGAAGCCGAGACGGGTGCCGTTGTGGCTCTTTTCAAACAGGTCCTTGTATTGCTTGCGCAGCTCCATGACCGGTTTCATGTTGACTTCGTTGAAGGTAGTCAACATCGCCGTAGTCTGGCTGGCTTCCAGCAGACGCTCGGCGATACGCTTGCGCAGGCGGGTCATCGGCACGCGCTTTTCAACACGCTCACCAGCGGGCACATCAACGGCTGCCGGGGCCGGAGCGGCCGCGGCAGGCTTCGCTGCCGGCGCCTGATAATTCATCACATCTTCTTTAGTGATCAGACCGCCTTTGCCAGTGCCGGTCACTGCACTGGCATCGAGGCCTTTTTCCTGCAGCGCCTTACGCGCCGCCGGGCTGATCTTCAGATCATCGTTGCTGGCCTCTGCCGCCTTGGGCTCTTCGGCAGCGGCGGGAGCTGCGGGGGCCGCCGCCTCGCCAGCGGCACCTTCCTCAAACAGCGCGACGACTTCGTCACTCAGAACGGTGTCGCCTTCCTGCTTGATAATTTCTCGCAGCACGCCGTCAGCGGGCGCTACCACTTCCAGAACGACCTTATCCGTTTCGATATCAACCAGTGGCTCATCACGGCTGACCGATTCACCAACCTGCTTGTGCCAGGTAGCGATGGAGCCATCGGCTACGGATTCAGGAAACGTCGGCGCTTTGATTTCAGTACTCATCTTTCATCCTGTCTTTGTCTATCGCAACACGCGTCTACAGCGGCGTTGTCAGTTGTCTGCGGTTCAGGCTTAGAGCTTCAGAGCCTGGCTGATAAATTTCTCTTGCTGCTCAAGGTGCAGGGCCATGTATCCGGCCGCTGGCGATGCCGACGGTTCGCGACCGACGTAACCCAGCAACAGATTTTTCTCTGGCTTGAAGCTGCGAATAACACGAGCCATACGATGGCGACTGTTATACCAGGCCCCCTGGTTGCGCGGTTCTTCCTGACACCAAACCACTTTCTTCAGGTTCGGATACTGGGCAATAACTTCGCGCAGATCATCGTAGGGGAACGGGTACAACTGCTCCAAACGCACAATAGCAATCGAGTCTTTACCGTGTTCGCGGCGCGCGGCACGAAGGTCGTAGTACACCTTGCCACTGCACAGGATCATGCGCGTCACTTTAGACTTGTCGATATCGTCCGTTTCATTGATCACATTCTGGAACTGGCCATCTGTCAGCTCTTCCAGCGTCGATACCGCCTCTTTATGACGCAGCAGGCTCTTCGGCGACATCACCACCAGCGGACGACGCAGCGGACGAACCACCTGTCGACGCAACATGTGATAGACCTGTGCCGGCGTCGAAGGTACACATACCTGGATATTGTGCTCTGCACACAGTTGTAGGAAGCGTTCCAGGCGCGCCGAGGAATGCTCAGGCCCCTGCCCTTCATAGCCGTGAGGCAACAGCATGGTCAGGCCACAAAGACGTCCCCACTTTAACTCACCACTGCTGATGAACTGGTCTACTACGACCTGCGCACCATTGGCGAAGTCACCGAACTGTGCCTCCCAGATCACCAGCGCATTGGGCTTGGTGGTTGCGTAACCGTACTCAAACGCCAGTACAGCTTCCTCTGACAGCAGCGAGTCGTAGATATCAAAGTTCGGCTGACCGTCTTCGACATGCTGCAAGGGAATGTAGCGACTGGCGTCTGTTTGATTGTGCAGCACCGCGTGGCGGTGAGAGAAGGTACCGCGACCCACGTCCTGCCCAGTCAAACGAACCGGATAGCCGGATTTCAGCAAGGTGCCGTAAGCCAAGGTCTCAGCAAAGCCCCAATTGATCGGGGTCGCACCCACAGCCATCTTGCGGCGATCTTCATAAATCTTGGACACCTGGCGCTGAACACTGAAACCTTCAGGAATCGCGTTCACTGCTTCCGAAACTTCCTTCAGAAGTTTGGCATCAATACGCGTGTCACCGGGTACGTCCCAGGCATGGCCGAGGTACGGCGTCCAGTCGACAAACAGCTCTTTGTTGGGCTCTTTGACCAGACTTTTCGCGACGTGCTGACCGTCGTCCAATGCCTGGCGATAATCATCCGCCATTTTGTCTGCAATGGCCTTATCGATAACCCCTTCGTCCAGCAGCTTGTTGACGTACAGTTCACGAGTGCTTTTCTGCTTGCCAATCTGCTTGTACATCAGCGGCTGGGTACCGGAGGGCTCATCAGCCTCGTTGTGTCCACGGCGGCGATAGCAGATCAGATCGATCACGACATCTTTGCGGAATTCCTGGCGGAAATCGGCGGCCAGTTGCGACACGAAGAGTACCGCTTCCGGGTCATCACCATTCACATGGAAAATAGGCGCCTGCACCATTTTGGCAACGTCAGTACAGTATTCCGTAGAGCGCGCATCTTCCTGCAGGCTAGTGGTGAAACCCACCTGGTTATTGATGACTACGTGAATGGTACCGCCGGTTTTGTAGGCGCGGGTCTGAGACATCTGGAACGTCTCCATCACCACACCCTGCCCAGCAAAGGCCGCGTCGCCGTGCAATACAATCGGCACGACCTGATCACCAGCCGGGTCGCTACGGCGATCCTGACGGGCCCGTACAGAGCCTTCAACCACTGGAGAAACAATTTCAAGGTGAGAGGGGTTGAATGCCAGTGCCAAGTGAACTTCACCACCCGGCGTCATCACATTCGACGAGAAGCCCTGGTGGTACTTCACATCGGCAGACCCTTCGTACTGCACCTTGCCTTCGAACTCATCAAACAGTTCGGCAGGATTTTTACCCAGCGTATTTACCAGAACGTTGAGACGACCGCGGTGCGCCATACCGATCACGATTTCCTTCGCACCGTATTCACCGCTGCGCTGGATCATCGCATCCATCATCGGGATCAGACTTTCACCGCCTTCAAGGCCGAAACGTTTGGTACCGGGGTACTTGGAGCCCAGCGACTTTTCCAAGCCTTCAGCCGCCGTCAAACGCTCAAGCAAATGTTTGCGCACTTCAGAACCATACTGCGGCTTTGAACGTACACTTTCCATACGCTGTTGAATCCATGCGCGCTCGCGGGTATCGACGATGTGCATGAATTCGGCGCCAACGGAGCGGCAGTAGGTCTGACGCAGCGAGTCGTAAATCTCTCGCAAGGTCGCCTGATCTTTGCCGATGTACAGGCTGCCAGTCTGGAATACCGTGTCAAAATCGGCTTCGCTGAGCTGATGGTATTGCAGCTCCAGATCAGGTACTCCGTGGCGCTGCCAGAGGTTCAGCGGATCGAGCTGAGCCTCCTGATGACCGCGCTGGCGATAGGCACTGACCAACTGAATAACGCGAACCTGCTTGCGCTCGTGGTCACTGACTTCGCTGCTGGCAGACGCGGCGGCACGCACCGGCTGTTTGGCCAGATGGGCAAAGTGGTCACGAATTGGAGAGTGGGGAATATCGCGAATAGAGGCTTCGCTGACACGGGGGAGTTGTTGAAAATAATTTCGCCATTCTTCGGGAACGGCATTGGGATCAGTGAGATAGGTTTCATACAGGTCTTCAACGTAACCCGCATTGCCACCCGATATATGGGAGCTCTTCCAAAGAAGCTCCATTGACGCTTTCTGCATTCCTGTCCACCTAATAACAAGAGGAGTGATCGCCGGATGCTGCATCGTTCCCGATAAGGCGCTCTGCATGACAAACACCCACAGCGTTCAGTGTACGCTGCGAGGCCAGCATAAACCACAGCCCGGATGGGCCATTTCCCTCTCTATACGTTTTCTATCTCGCTAGTGCCGGTAAGCACCGAGTTGTACTTTGTTCCGGTGCCATGGGTAGACACCAAGGGACACAATACGCGCAGATGACAGCCCTATCTTCGCAGGGTCTGCTTGGGGCCTATTTTCATAGACCCCTGGGCAGCATTAGCTTGCCCGGTTGAGCAACATATTACGGATATGACCGATAGCTCGCGTCGGGTTCAATCCTTTCGGGCAAACGTTGACACAGTTCTGAATTCCATGGCAACGGAAAACACTGAAAGGATCATCCAGCTCGCTCAGTCGCTGCTCGGTCGCTGTATCGCGGCTGTCGGCCAGGAAGCGGTAAGCCTGAAGCAGACCACTGGGGCCGATGAAGCGATCGGGGTTCCACCAGAAAGACGGGCAAGCGGTTGAACAACATGCACAGAGAATACACTCGTACAGACCATCCAGCTTCTCACGCTCTTCAGGTGACTGAAGACGCTCAATAGCAGGAGCAGGCTCGTTGTTGATCAGATACGGCTTGATCTTCTCGTATTGCTTGTAGAACAGGCTCATGTCGATCACGAGATCGCGAATCACGGGCAGACCCGGCAGCGGGCGCAACACCAGCGTGCTGCCACCTTTGCCATTTTTCAGTGCTTCAGAGACCGGCGTGATACACGCCAATCCGTTTTTACCATTGATGCTCATGCCATCAGAACCACATACACCTTCGCGGCAGCTGCGACGGAAGGTCAGTGACGGGTCCTGAGCTTTCAGCAGCTCCAGAACATCAAGCACCATCAGGTCTTTACCACCGGTATCGATCTCGGTGTCCTGCATGTACGGTTCCTGATCAACTTCAGGATTGTAACGATAGAGACTGACTTTCAACATTTTCTCTTCTCCCCTGATCAGTAGGTACGTACTTTCGGCGCAAACGCTTCGCGGGTTTTCGGCGCGAAGTTTACTGCACGCTTACCAACACGTTTTTCGCCAGGGAAATACATGGAGTGACACAGCCAGTTTTCGTCATCACGATCCTGGAAGTCTTCACGAGCATGTGCACCGCGGCTCTCTTTACGAGCCTCCGCAGCAACAGCGGTTGCCTCGGCGACTTCAAAGAGGTTGTGCAGCTCAAGCGCTTCAATACGCGCTGTGTTATACGCGTTGCTCTTGTCTTCCAGATGCGCGTTTTCGATACGGCCACGCAGCTCTGCCAGCTTCTTGATACCTTCCTGCATGAAGTCACCGCGACGGAATACGCCGAAGTGATTCTGCATGATGCCTTGAAGCTCGGTGCGCAGTGCAGAGACTTTCTCGCCACCTTTGCTGCTGTTCACGCGGTTCAGGCGGTCATTGGCCTGTTCCAGATCGCTCTCAGAAGCATCGCGCATTTCAACGCCTTCACGCAGCGCTTTTTCGATAAACAGACCAGACGCGCGGCCGAATACCACTAGATCCAGCAGTGAGTTACCGCCCAGACGGTTGGCACCGTGTACCGACACACAGGCCACCTCACCACAGGCGTACAAGCCGGGGATAATTTGATCGTTTCCGTTTTCATCCACCGTCAGTGCCTGGCCGTGAATGTTGGTCGGGATACCGCCCATCATGTAGTGGCAGGTCGGTACAACGGGAATCGGCTCTTTAACCGGATCAGCGTGAGCAAAGGTGCGGCTCAGCTCACAGATACCGGGCAGACGGCTTTCCAGCACTTCTTCACCCAGGTGATCCAGCTTCAGGAATACGTGATCGCCATTCGGACCACAGCCACGACCCTCGAGGATTTCCAGGGTCATTGAGCGTGCAACCACGTCGCGACCCGCGAGGTCTTTGGCATTCGGCGCATAACGCTCCATGAAGCGCTCGCCGTCCTTATTGATCAGGTAACCGCCTTCACCACGACAACCTTCTGTAACCAGCACACCCGCGCCGGCAATCCCGGTCGGGTGGAACTGCCACATTTCAATATCCTGAACGGGGAAGCCAGCGCGCAGCGCCATGCCCACACCGTCACCGGTATTAATGTGTGCGTTGGTGGTTGATGCGTAGATACGGCCCGCGCCACCCGTCGCAAATACGGTAGCCTTGGACTTCACGTAAACCACTTCGCCGGTTTCGATGCAGATAGCCATCACGCCGACGACGGCGCCGTCCTGGTTCTTAACAATGTCAGTGGCATACCACTCGTTAAAGAACACCGTGTTGTTTTTCAGGTTGCCCTGGTAAAGGGTGTGCAGCAGTGCGTGACCGGTACGGTCAGCAGCCGCACAGGTGCGGGCAGCCTGACCACCCTCACCGAAATTTTTGGACTGCCCGCCGAAAGGACGCTGATAAATACGGCCCTCTTCAGTACGGGAGAACGGCAGCCCCATATGATCCAGTTCAAATACCGCCTCAGGGCCTACACTGGTCATGTACTCGATCGCGTCTTGGTCACCGATGTAGTCAGAACCCTTGACGGTGTCATACATATGCCACTGCCACTGATCCTGAGGATCAGCGCTGGCGATTGCACAGGTAATACCGCCCTGAGCAGATACTGTGTGAGAGCGCGTTGGAAAAACTTTTGAAATTACGGCCGTCTTGTAACCAGACTGAGCCAATTGCAGCGCAGCACGCATGCCGGCACCGCCACCACCGACGATTACGCCGTCAAAGGTCATTGTGCGAATATTAGCCATTTCTTAACTCCAAAGAATCTGGATGCCCCAAACGAGGTAAGTGAACAGAACAACGCCCGAAAGAGCTTGGAATGCCAGGCGCAGGGCAAGACCCTTGGACCCCATCATTCGCTCGGTCAGATAATCTGTAGACACTGCCCACAGCCCGATCCAGGCATGCGCAACCACTGACAGCACGGCCGCCGTACTGAACACTCGCATGAACGTTGAAGAAAAGAATGCGCTCCACTGAGCGTAATCCAAATCGCTTCCTGCCGAGAGCAGGTAACCGGCAACTACAATAAAGTAAGCCAGCAGCACCACGCCTGAGACGCGCTGCACGATCCAATCAGCTACCCCGTTACGGGCAAAACTTGTTACAGACTTGACTACCATACCCACAACCCCGTCAGTACAACCAGAACCGCTGTCGCGATCAGCACCAGCTTGGCACCGCGCTCACCGCCTTCCATCGACTCACCAATACCCGCATCCATCACCAGGTGCTTAACACCTGCCGCCGCGTGGTAGCTAATACCTACCAACACCGCCCAGACAACCAGCTTGCCCCAGAATGATGACAGGCATTCTTTCGCCTGAGCGAAGCCCTCAGGACCACTGAGACTGGTGCCCAGCAACCAAAACAGCACGGCCATGCCGGCCACAAGAAACACACCACTGGCGCGATGCAAAATAGAGGTATATGCGGTAATCGGCAGTGCGATTGTCCCGATATCCAGGTTCACAGGTCGTTTGTCGTTCACGGTATTCCACACTTTATTTCTGGCCCATCATGGTACGGGCGGTTCAACGGAAGTGGATCTAAGCTCACCGGGCTCTCCTTCCCGGTTTTCTTCTACAGAAGTGCGTGATAGGCGCAAGCACAGGGGCTCCAGAAGAAACGCCGCGCATTATAGGACCATAGAAAGGCAATTACAAACATCGACTAAGGTCCAAATAGCGGCTTAAAGCACCTGTATATCAAGGGCTTAAGACACTATTTCGCCCTATTATGACGCCATAAAAAATCTGGCGCGCCATTTTGGAGCACGCAGCCCGGGATCGCCCCGTTATAGTTAGTTTTGAATCAGCAATTCCCTGTCTAAGCTTGGCAAGGTAAGATGTATTCAGCGTTGACAAAATGTTTTAGCTCTCTATATTTGTGACTCCCCACTTGGGGAGCCTTTCCGTTGTTGCGCCCGGCACCACCTCGCCGGCTAGCAGACAACGGGGACCACCGCCAAAAGCTACGAATCAAAAAGCAACAGGAGCCCGTCAAATGAGCGATAAAAAAGCCACTCTGAGTATCGATGGCAAAACGCTGGAATTGAACGTACATTCCGGCACCATTGGCCCGGACGTGATTGAAGTTGGCCCTCTGACGGGTAACGGATACTTCACCTACGATCCCGGCTTCGTCTCTACCGCCGCTTGCGAATCTAAAATCACCTACATCGATGGCAACGAAGGCGTCCTGCTCCACGGCGGTTATCCTATCGAGCAACTGGCCGAGCAATCCGATTACCTCGAAACCAGCTTCCTGCTGCTTTACGGACACCTGCCCAACAAGGCTGAGAAAGAAGCGTTTGTAAACAAAGTCCGCATGCACACGATGGTCAATGACCAGATGAGCACGTTCTTTAAAGGCTTCCGCCGCGACGCTCACCCGATGGCCATCATGTGTGGTGTCGTCGGTGCGCTGTCCGCCTTCTATCATGACTCTCTGGACATTAATGACGAGAAACACCGCGAAATTTCAGCAATTCGCCTGATCGCCAAAATGCCCACCCTGGCTGCCATGACTTACAAATACACCATCGGCCAGCCTTTCATGTACCCCCAGAACCACCTCAGCTACTCAGAAAACTTCCTTCACATGATGTTCGGTAACCCCTGCGAACCCAGCAAGGTTAGCCCGGTTCTGGCACGCGCGATGGATACTATCTTCCTGCTGCACGCTGACCACGAGCAAAACGCGTCAACATCTACTGTTCGTCTGGCTGGTTCAACAGGCGCCAATCCATTCGCCTGTATCTCTGCAGGTATCGCAGCACTTTGGGGACCGTCACACGGCGGCGCCAACGAAGCGGTACTGAACATGCTGGAAGAAATTGGCGACGAAGCCAATGTCGACGCCTGCGTGGCTCGTGCCAAGGACAAGAACGACCCCTTCCGCCTGATGGGCTTTGGTCACCGCGTTTACAAAAACTTTGACCCCCGCGCCAAAGTGATGAAGCAAGTAGCAGACGAAGTACTCGGCGAGCTGGGTATTGACGATCCGCTGCTGAAAGTCGCCAAGCGACTGGAACAAATCGCTCTGGAAGACGAATACTTTGTCGAGAAGAAGCTGTACCCCAATGTGGACTTCTACTCCGGCATCATTCTGAAAGCTATCGGCATTCCGACCAGCATGTTCACGGTAATCTTTGCACTGGGCCGTACCCCAGGCTGGATTGCTCACTGGAACGAAATGCACGCTGGCGCCTCGCGCATCGGCCGCCCCCGCCAGCTCTACACTGGCCCCGCCAAGCGCGACTTTGTCCCTCTGGACAAGCGCTAAGAAAACAAAAAACCCTGCCTCGGCAGGGTTTTTTTTGGCTTGACTTCGACAGTCAATCAACGGGTTTTGTATTCAATACCCATTTCAGCACCGTCAATCGCTTCCTGATAGTTCCCCATATCCCGCTGCAGTTCCACGCCATCCTTCATCAGCAATTTACTTTTAAAGGGTATACGGATTTAATGGTTGATTGGGCATCTTCACCCCACCAACCTGATACCACCCTCAGATGGTTGATAGATCGACC
>NZ_CFHTQA010000005.1:0-21753 GCF_984394615.1 Spongiibacter sp.
GATGCCGCAGACGCTGGTGGCCGAGGTACCCCCATTGCAGCCGGTGACTCAAGTCATTCGTGAGCAGCTGGGGGATGTTGCGCACCTGATACATCATGATAAGCGGATATATCGTGGTGACTTTGAAACGACGGTAGCGCCTGGACACTACTTCATGATGGGCGATAATCGCGATAACAGCAGCGATAGCCGGGTGTGGGGAGAAGTCCCGGAAGAGAATATTGTCGGCCAGGCCTTTGCTATCTGGATGCACTGGCGGTCATTTTCGGAATTGCCCAGCTTTGATCGCGTGGGACGCATTCGCTGAGAGGAAATGAGCATGAGACAACAGCAACGTGGAATGAGTATGCTGTCATTCGTGATGCTTGCGGGCGTTGCGGTGGTTTTGGGTACCATGGTGGTAAAGCTGGCGCCGATATATATCGACTACTGGTCACTGAGCAAGGTGATTGAAGACGTGGTTGAAGAGAATTCCAGTGGTGACACCTCGCCTGCTCAGGTCAGGCAGGCCTTGCAGCGCCGATTTACTACTAACCGCATAGAGGCGGTGTCACTGCGCGATATCACCATCAAAAACAATGACAAGGGAATTCTGATCGACGCGAGCTACGAAAAACGCGTGCCTTTGTTTATTAATATTGATGCGGTAGTCAAATTCGAAGAAGCCCAGTTCCAGATTCTTCGTTGAATATGAGCCGCTATGCCGCCCTCTATGCCCGTCTGGGCTATGTATTTAGTGACGAAGCATTATTGCAGCATGCACTGACGCATCGCAGCTACGGCCCTGAACACAACGAGCGCCTGGAGTTTCTCGGCGATTCCCTGCTGAACATGATTGTTACGGATGTGCTGTTTAGCCGCTACCCTGGTCTCGACGAGGGTGAGCTCAGCCGTATGCGCGCGGCACTGGTCAGCGGTAAAACGCTGGCTCAGGTCGCGACCGAATTGCAGCTGGGCGACAGTCTGCGCCTCGGTGCCGGAGAGCGTAACAGCGGTGGGCACCGCCGAAGTTCAACCCTGGCAGATGCCGTAGAAGCCTTGTTGGGAGCCGTCTATCTTGAGGCGGGCATGCAGGCCTGTCGAGACTGTGTCATGCGCTGGTTTGCCAGTCGATTGGATCAACTGGACCCCACGGCCAGCCATAAAGATGCTAAAACCCGTTTGCAGGAGTTGCTGCAGGCCCGCAAGCAACCGTTGCCGGACTACCAGCTTTGTGGCACTGAAGGTAAAGCCCACCAGCAGGCATTCACCGTGTCCTGTGTTGTTTCATTATTGAGTGACCCTGTGGTTGCGACGGGAACCAGTCGCCGCAAAGCGGAGCAGGCCGCCGCTGAAGCCGTGTTGGCGCGTTTGGAGAAATGACTATGAGCCAAGAGGCAATGCCCACGCGTTGTGGCTATATTGCGATTGTGGGGCGTCCCAATGTGGGTAAGTCGACCCTGCTCAACCACATTCTGGGTCAGAAACTCAGCATTACTTCCAGAAAGCCCCAGACAACCCGGCACCAGGTGCTGGGAATTAAAACGGAAGGTGATATCCAGGCGATCTATGTCGATACGCCGGGGCTGCATCTGCGTGATGAAAAGGCCATTAATCGCTATATGAACCGGGCGGCCAGCGCGGCGCTGGCAGATGTGGATCTGGCGTTGTTTGTGGTTGATCGCGATCGCTGGACGGATGAGGACGACTTGGTCCTTGAGAAATTGCGCCATGCCGAGTGCCCTGTGGTATTGGTGGTGAATAAAATTGATCGCCTGGCCGACAAGGCAGAGCTGTTGCCGCTTATTGAATCCTTGAGCACGCGCTTTGAGTTTGCCGACATTGTGCCGGTGTCGGCGCTGCGGGGACACAATCGGGATGATCTTGAAACGCTGATTCACGGCTATTTGCCCGAGGGCATTCATCTGTTTCCCGAAGACCAGATTACTAATCGCAGTGAGCGCTTCCTGGCCGCTGAACTGGTGCGCGAAAAGATTATGCGGCAGCTTGGTGAAGAGGTCCCTTACGCCATGACTGTGGAGATTGAGGAATTCAAAGCCTCTCCCAGGCTCATAGAAATTTCCGCACTGATCCTCGTTGAACGCCAAGGGCAGAAGAAAATCCTCATTGGTGAAGGGGGGAGTCGCTTGCGGCAGATTGGTACAGAAGCCCGCAAAGACATGGAAAAGGCGTTTGACAGTAAGGTCATGCTGCGGCTTTGGGTCAAGGTGAAGTCGGGCTGGTCCGATGACGAGCGTGCTCTGCGCAGCTTGGGATATACCGATCTCGACTGATGAGTACGGCGCGCGTTGAGGCAGAGCCGGGCTATGTTCTACATGTTCGCGCGTATCGCGATACCAGCGCCATTATCGATGTTTTCAGTCGCCATCACGGTCGCGTTAGTGCTGTTGCCAAGGGCCTGAAGGCCAATACTAAAGGCAGGCAGCGCTGGCGTGCAGATCTACAGCCGGGCAATTTATTGTTCCTGTCGTGGTCTGGAAGAGGGGAGCTGAAAACGCTCTCGGATGTGCAGCTCAACAGCCGCTTTCCCCTTAAGGGTGATGCGTTGTATTGCGCTTTCTACGTCAATGAGTTGTTGCAGCGCCTGTTACATCCACTCGACCCCCAACCAGATATTTTCTCTCTTTACGGCCAATGCCTGCTGGGCTTGTCTCGCGACCCTGAGCCGGAATTGGCGCTTCGACATTTTGAGTTTGCCCTGCTCAACCAACTGGGGTACGGGGTGGATTTTTCGGCGCTTGATGATTGCCCGGCCGCGAGTGTGGGGTTTCATCCCGAGCAAGGGTTCCTGCTGCCTGAGCTGTTGCCGCCCGATAGCCCCCGATTTCCAGTAGCTGATCTTCAGCGAATAGCCAGCTACGATTTCGACGCAGACAGCCTGAAGGTCGCCAAACAGTTGTCACGGCTTGCGCTGGCGCCGCTGTTGGGTGGGCGACCGCTGAACAGCCGAAAGCTGTTCATGCAGGCGCGAAAGCGATCTTACGAGCAGAAATAGTTAGTCGAACATCACGTCAAGGTCATGTTCTTCATGCCAGGTCTGGAGCTCATCAATGCATCGGAGAACCGCTTGGGCAGCATTCGTTGTGTCGGCAGCGCCGTTATTCAATGCCGCTTCCAACGCACTGGTTGAGGCCTGGAGATGGGGGACGCCGGTATAACAACAGCTACCTTTCAGGCCGTGATTCAGTTGATCCAGCAGCTCCCAGTCACCAATGTGCAAACTCTGCGCAATGTCTCGGCGTTGCGCCGGGAGCTGGTCCAGCAGCATTTTCAACATATCCTTTGCCAGCTCTGGCCTGTTTTTGGACAGCGACAGGCACTGCTTGATGTCTACGGGGCGAGGCACGGTATCGTTATCAATAGGCTCGATGATGTTCGGTAGAGCACACGATGGCGACAGGTGGCGAGCGAGAATTTTTTCCAATTGCGCCTCGTTGACGGGCTTGCTGAGGTAATCATTGATCCCTGCCTCTCTAAGTTGGGACGGGTTGTCCGGGGCAAGATAGGCAGAGATGGCCGCAATAGGGGTGTGGATATTGAGGCCCGTTTCGCGAATTTGTCGACTGGCCTCGATCCCGTCCATTTGCGGCATTTGTATATCGATGAAAATTAATTCAAAGCGCTGGTCCTGGCAGTAGGCAACAGCTTCTATCCCGTTCTGCGCGGTTACCGGTTTAATGCCGAAATCCCCCAAAAAGCTCGACAGAATGTGGAGGTTCGATGGGTTGTCGTCGACGATTAATACGGCACTGCCGCTGTATGCAGTTGATCGCTGATAGGGCTTGGTGCTGTATCCGCTGCGCAGGGCATCAAACAAACGCACATGCGAGACGGGTTTGCTCATCCAAATTCGGCCATCGTTATGCTCGATATCTTCGGCATGTGCACTGAGTACCACCGTCGGATGTTGGCTGTTGTTGGGTGGCAAGTCGCTGGGATCTTCGTCCTTGTCCAGGCTGATCAATGTGTATTCGCATTGGCTGTCAAGCTCAGTGAGTTCGCGGCAGCTATGCACCTCCATACCCCAGCCTTGCAGCAGCGCTTTCAGTGACTCGGCATAGTATTGGCTGCGGTCATAGACGGCGATCCGCTGGCCGTTCAGCGCTGTAAAGTTGCGCATTTCGACTGCGCTGTGGTCTATCGGCAGCCGCAGCGTGAACCAGAAGGTAGAGCCACGTCCCGGCTCACTTTCCAGGCCGACTTCACCGCCCATTTCTTTCACGAGACCTTGTACGATGACCAGGCCGAGGCCGGTTCCGCCATACTGCCGGGTGACCGAGGCATCCGCCTGGGTGAAGTTGCCGAAGATCAGTTTCCGTTGTTCGGCGCTGATGCCGATACCGCTGTCACTGACTTTAAACTCCAGAAGAGCACTTTCCTCGTCGGATTCCTTGCAATGTAAGTCGATGCGAATATGGCCGCAGGGCGTGAACTTGATGGCGTTATTGATCAAATTTGTAAGGATTTGTCGCAGCCTCAAGGAGTCGCTCAGTACACTTTCGGGGCAGTCTGGCTCGATAAACAGCGCGAGATCCAATCCTTTGTCGGCGGCGCCAGGCGCCAGCATAATCAGCGTATCTTCCATCATTTCCCGCAGTTGTACCGGGGCGTTGTCGAAAACGAGCTTCCCTGCTTCCAGCTTCGAGAAGTCCAGGATGTCGTTGATGATCGTCAGCAGATTAGTGGCGCTGTTGCGTATGGTTTCGACGGCTTCTCGCTGACGGCCCTTGATATCGGCTTTGAGTAGAATATTACTGAAGCCCAGTATGCTGTTCAGCGGGGTTCGAATTTCGTGGCTGGTATTGGCGAGAAACTCGGACTTCATCCGGTTGGCGGTAATGGCTTCTCGACGGGCCAGGTCGAGCTCGATATTTTGGACTTCCAGGGTTTCCAGCGTTTCCCTCAGATCGCTGTTGGATTGCTCCAGGTTCTGCTGAAGCTCCTTCAGCGCCTGAATCTGCGAAGCGTTGAGGTGGTTCAACTCCTCCGCAATGCTGGTGAATTCGTCATTGCCGGGCATAAAAAAGTGGATGTCCCGTTCGCCGCTGCTCAGGCGGCGGGCAGCATCTCTAAGTCCTTTTAAGTCACGGCTGATATTGTGGTTTATGTAGCTGAAAATGATGACACAGAACAGCACCGTCAGGCCGAGAAACATCGAGCCGGACAGCAGAGACTGATACTTCATCAGCTCATATTGATGCCAGCTGTAACTCATTTTTGCCCAGCCGAGAACATCGTTGCTGTTCGCAGCGGAGGGCTGATTATTAGGGGGAGTTATCGTCCATACCACGTCTAGCTGTTTGCCATTGTCGACCAGTTGGTAGGGAGTGGAGAGGCTCAAACCTGAAATGTCCGGTGTTTCCGTCGCCGGTCCGGAATGGCTCAGCAACTCCAGGTTTCGGTCGTAGACGCTCACAGCCCGCACACCGTTTTCTTCGAGTGCCGATTGGGTCAGTTCATCAAGCAGGTCATAGTGGCGGTCTTCCAGGGTATGGGCGACGACCACACTGAGCTGGCGCGCAGCGGCCAGTGCCCGGTCCGACATGATGTCCCGGGTGGTCGATAGCTGATTGTGGATGACGTAAATACTGAAGCTCAGGCAAACCGCAAGAACCGGCAGCAGTCCCAGGAAAATGATGAGCCGTTTGAATCCGTAACGCCTGCGCATGGTGAACTGGAGCCTTTCACTGCGGCAATGGTATTATCCCTGCCATTATGTAATGTGTGGTTGCCAAAGTTAGGCAGTATACCAGCGCCTACGATGTCGCAAGTACCGCGCCCACCCGTAACAGAGGCCGGCCCCGAGGTTCCATCTCCATGACAGAATTCCCCACCATAGAGCAATACATTGGCAATACACCTCTGGTGCGATTGCAGCGGCTGGATAACAGCAGCAACACGATTCTGCTAAAACTTGAGGGCAATAATCCGGCCGGTTCGGTCAAGGATCGCCCCGCAATGAGCATGATAGCGCGCGCGGAGGCCCGCGGCGACATTCAGCCTGGAGATACCCTGATTGAGGCGACCAGTGGCAATACCGGTATTGCGCTGGCGATGGCTGCGGCTATTCGCGGCTATAAAATGATACTGATCATGCCGAGCCACATGAGTGCAGAGCGCAAACTGGCCATGGCCGCTTACGGCGCGACCTTGCTTGAAGTCAGTCAGGAAGAGGGGATGGAAGGCGCGCGAGACTTGGCACTTGCTATGCAAGAGCGCGGAGAGGGTAAGGTGCTGGACCAGTTCGCTAATGCGGATAACCCCTTGGCACACTACGAGGGAACCGGCCCCGAAATCTGGGAGCAGACCGGAGGGCGTATTACCCACTTCGTCAGTTCCATGGGAACCACCGGCACCATTATGGGCGTGTCGCGCTACTTAAAAGAGCAAAACCCCGCCATTCAAGTGGTGGGGCTTCAACCTCAGGATGGTTCAAGCATTCCGGGGATTCGTCGTTGGCCCGAGGCTTACTTGCCCAGCATCTTCGATGCGCAGCGTGTTGATCAGCTTATGGATATTGATCAGCAGACGGCGGAGGAGACCATGCGAGCGCTAGCGGCTCAAGAGGGTATTTTCTGTGGTGTCTCGTCTGGCGGTGCAGTGGCTGGGGCCTTACGCCTCAGTCAGGCTGTCGAAAATGCTGTGATCGTTGCGATTATCTGTGATCGCGGTGATCGCTACTTGTCGACCGGCGTGTTCGACAGCACATTGAATTAAGTTGCATCGCGCTGTGAGGCGCCCAGGGTTAGCGTCATGGTAAAAGTCCGCGAGGATTATCCCCAATTGCAGAATGGCCGCGTGGACTTGCCACGTTGGATTGACCGTCTGCCTATTGACCGCAATATCGTCAATAGCGAGGAACTGCTGCGTGCGTTCCAGCTCGCCGAGCACTGTGCCGAGTTACCGGATGCCGGTCCCAGTGGTGTCGTCGATGAAGACGGCAGCAGCCTGTTTACCGCGCTGGAAATGGTGGAAATTCTGGCGGACCTGCATCTTGATCAGGACAGCCTGGTCGCTGCGGCGCTCTACCGCGCGGTGCGTGAGGAGCGACTCCCATTAGAGCAATTGCAGCGAGACTTTGGCCAGTCTGTGGCCAAGTTAGTCGAGGGGGTGCTCGGTATGGCGGCGATTTCCAGGGTTAATGCCGAGCTGGATTTGCCTGTGCTGGGGCAGTCTGAGGCCCAGAGCGAAACCATACGCAAAATGCTGGTGGCGCTTGTCGATGATGTACGCGTGGCGTTGATCAAGCTGGCGGAGCGAACCTCGGCGATTCGCGCGGTAAAGGATCGGCCCGACAAGCGGTATCGGGTTGCCCGTGAAGTCTTTGATATATATGCCCCTCTGGCACATCGCTTGGGGATAGGTCACATCAAGTGGGAGCTGGAGGACCTCAGTTTCCGCTATCTGCAACCCTCCGCCTATAAAAAAATCGCAAAGTTACTCGACGAAAAGCGCCTGGATCGCCAGCGCTATATCGACGACGTCATCAGCCGACTATTCGCAGCACTGGAAGTTGAAGGTATTGATGCGGATATTGCCGGCAGGGCGAAGCACATATACAGCATTTGGCGGAAAATGCAGCGCAAGGGCATTGGTTTCTCGCAGGTCTACGATATTCGCGCAGTGCGGGTGCTCGTGGACGATGTGAAGTCCTGCTATACCGTGCTGGGCCTGGTTCACGGCCTGTGGCGCAATGTACCGAATGAGTTTGACGACTACATTGCCAACCCCAAGGAAAATGGCTATCGCTCGCTACATACGGCAGTGATCGGCCCTGAAGGGAAGGTGCTGGAAATACAGATTCGCACCCGTTCCATGCATGAAGAAGCGGAGTTCGGTGTCTGCTCGCACTGGATGTACAAAGGCGCAGACAAAACAGCGAAGAACAACAACAGTTACGACGAAAAAATTGCCTGGTTGCGGCAAGTGCTGGATTGGCACGAGGAGAGCGGCAGCAGCAGTGACGTGGCCGAGCAGTTTACCCGAGCCCAGGACCGCGTGTATGTCTTCACGCCTGACGGGCATGTGGTCAACCTGCAAAACGGCGCGACTCCCCTGGATTTCGCTTATCACATTCACACCGAAGTCGGTAACCGCTGTCGGGGTGCGAAGGTGAACGGCAGAATTGTGCCGCTGACCTATACACTGAATACCGGTGAGCGCGTTGAAATTCTCACGGGTAAAGACAGTGAGCCCCGCCGAGACTGGTTGCAGAGTAACCTGGGTTATCTTAAAACCAGCCGGGCCCGGACCAAAGTGCAGCACTGGTTTCGTCAGCAGGCGAAAGAGGACAATATCACCGCCGGTCGTGCCTTGCTGGAGAAAGAATTTCGGCGTTTGGCGCTCAATAGCGTCGACTACAAGTACATCGCCGATCAGGCGCATTGCGCCAGTGTTGAAGATATGTATGCGGCGGTCGGCTCGGGTGAAATCAGCACATTACAACTTGTGCGTATTGCCCACCAGCTTGCCGGGCAGAACGATTCGCAAAGCGAAGAGCAGTTGCTGCGTTTGCGGGCGCCTACCCGCAAGGGCAAAGACAGCAACAAAGTGCGCATCAGCGGTGTAGGCAATCTGCTCACCCATTTTGCGCGGTGCTGCAAGCCGCTGCCTGGCGAGGCGATTGCCGGTTACATTACGGTTGGGCGCGGAGTCAGTGTGCACCGACAGGATTGCAGCAAGCTGCTACAGCTCCAGAGCGTAGAGCCGCACCGGATTATTGCTGTGGACTGGGAGCAGGAGCAGATCGACACCTATCCCGTCGATATCGAATTGCGGGCTTTCGACCGTCAGGGACTGCTGCGGGATATCACCTTGCAGCTGGCCACCGAGAAAGTGAATGTCGTGTCTCTGAATACGGTAACCGATACCGCGCAGCATATGGCGACAATGCGCATCCGCTTGGAAATCAGTGATGTGGCTGCGTTGTCAGGATTGCTGAATCGCCTGAATGGGCTGCCCAACGTGGTGTCTGTTGAGCGGGTTCGGGAGGGCGGATGACTGCTGCACGCTTCAGTCTTGATGACCTCCGTCACCTGATGGCGCGCCTGCGCGACCCTGAAGCCGGCTGCCCCTGGGATTTGAAGCAGGACTTTCAGAGCATCGTACCTTACACGCTGGAAGAAACGTATGAGTTGGCGGATGCCATTGCCTCTGAAGACCTCGACCAGATTCGCCAGGAAATGGGCGATGTACTATTCCAGCTGATTTTCTACAGTCGTTTGGCGGAAGAGCAGTCTGCATTTGATTTCGATGACGTCGTAGACGGTATCACCCGCAAGCTGCTCAGACGTCACCCCCATGTGTTTCCGGCGGGTACCCTTGAGAGCCGTCGGAGCAGTGATGCCCCGGAAGAGGCGCAGATCAAGCAGCGTTGGGAAGAAATCAAAGCCGAAGAACGAGGCGAGAAAGCCCAGCACAGTGCGCTGGACGATATTCCCCAGGCACTGCCTGCCGCCAGTCGCGCCAGTAAACTGCAAAAGCGCGCAAGCCAGCTTGGGTTTGACTGGGAAAATATTGAGGGCGTTGTAGACGCACTGCACGATGAGCTGGCAGAGCTGCGCGAGGCCATGCAGGCCGGAGAGCAGGCTGCTATCGAGGATGAATTGGGGGATGTACTGTTTTCCGTCGTTAACCTCAGTAGACATCTCGGCCTGGATGCCGAAGCGACGCTCCGCAAAGCGGGTCAGAAGTTTGAACGCCGGTTTCGTTTTGTTGAGGCGCGGGCGGAAGTAAGTGAGGGCGTCAGTGCCACGCCCCGCAGCCAGCTAGAAGATTTCTGGCGCGAGGCGAAGGAAGCTGGGCTGTAAGCTGGCCCGGCAAGTCCCGTTTCAGTGCTTGTTCTGCTCCTGACTGAGGTGTTTTTCCGCGAGACTTAGATACCGCGGAGTGGGCCCCACGTCCTCATACATTGGATCACCCAGCTCATCCGTGGCAACGATTTTGTCCCCGCGAACGTAGGGCATCATGCTTTCCACCTCATTCAGCGATGCGCTGAGCAGGTCCGTAATCAGCTCTTCAATATCCCGGCGGGGATACAGCTCAGCCAGTGCTTTCAGCTTGGCAGCATCCTCTACCGGTAGTCTGACCCGGTACTCTTCCTGGGTTAGTGTGCCGCTGGCCGTTTTTTCCCAGAGCGATAACAATTCACGTAGTTTCATTGCTACTCCCGTGCTTGCTGGCTTAGTCACTCTAATACTAGGCCTGTTGCCGGAAAAAGCACCAGCAACAGGGCTGTGAATTCTGCGTCTGTTGGGTATGAAAGGGCCGTGTTAGAGTGGTTGAGTTAGCTATCCTCGACTTTCGTAGACTTGTGCCTCGCCCCATAGCTGTGTATCGTTGCAGCCATTAAATGCTGCTCGAAACTGCACTACACCGTGCGTTTGCACCGATAATCTGTACACCGGATATTCCCGCGAGCTTTGACTGAAAGCGCACTCGCGGCGTTAAGCTATCACCTTGATCTGGCAGTGACTCGTGCGGCTCATTCCGCTTTTACCATGCTTTGGGAGTTAGACCATGCGCGTAATTTTGTTAGGGCCTCCGGGGGCCGGAAAAGGGACTCAGGCCCAATTCATTACCGAGAAATTCGGTATCCCCCAGATCTCTACCGGTGACATGCTTCGTGCCGCAGTAAAAGCGGGTTCGGAACTGGGTTTGAAAGTGAAGGACATTATGGCCTCAGGCGGCCTGGTGTCTGATGACATTATTATCGCGTTGGTCAAAGAGCGCATTACGCAGGAAGACTGCGTCAATGGTTTCCTGTTCGACGGCTTCCCCCGCACGATTCCTCAGGCAGAAGCGCTGCAGAGTGCCGGTGTGACGATCGATCATGTGCTCGAAATTGCAGTGGCTGACGAAGAAATCGTTACTCGCATGAGTGGACGTCGGACCCATGAGTCATCGGGTCGGACTTACCATGTTGTCTACAATCCGCCCAAAGAAGAGGGCAAGGATGATTTGACCGGTGAGCCGCTGATTCAGCGCGAAGACGATAAAGAAGAAACCGTTCGCAACCGTTTGAATGTCTATCACGAGCAAACCAAGCCGCTGGTCAATTTCTACAGCGAGCTGGGTGGCGACGATGCGCCGAAGTACGCTCGCATTGACGGCGTAGGCAGTGTCGATGAAATTACCCGCCGCGTGCTGGAGGCCCTGCAGGGCTGATGTTTACGCAGTATCAAAACGGCGCCTAAATGGCGCCGTTTTTGTATCTGTTGAGAAAGACTAAAAACGGATTGTCTGGATTTTCGTATAATCCTCGCAATGGTTTTTTATCTGTGGATATATAGCATATGAAGTCTGCGCTGGTTTTCATCAATCTCGGTACGCCCGACAGCCCATCGACCCGCGATGTACGGCGCTTTCTCAAGGAGTTTCTCTCTGACCGCAGGGTTGTTGAGGTGCCATGGCTTATTTGGCAGCTTATCCTCCGCCTGATTATCCTGCCCTTTCGCTCGCCGCGCGTATCGAAGGCTTACCGACAAATCTGGTTTGGCGATACTTCCCCGCTCAAGCATTTTTCTTCAAGCTTGGTTGAAGGGGTGCGAGAAAAAGTTACTCAGAGTTACCCGGATGCGGATATCGACGTGCGCTTGGCGATGACGTATTGCGCGCCGAGTCTAGATAGCCAAATCAAAGCTCTTTGCGATGCCGGTGTGGAAAATATTTTGTTTGTGCCGTTGTATCCGCAGTACTCCGCAACCACAACCGCCGCTGCGTTGGATGCCATTGCCCGCAGTTTTAGCAACATCCGTAATATTCCTCAGTGGTCCTGGGTCAGAAACTACCACCATCACCCAGATTACATTGCGGCCTTAGGAGAGAGTGTCAGAGCGCATTGGCAGCAGCATGGGCGTGCCGAGAAGCTGCTGATGTCATTTCATGGGATCCCAAAGCGGAATATTGAATTGGGTGACCCGTATGAGCAGCATTGCGAGGAAACTGCTGGCGCCGTCGCGAAATATCTTGGCTTAAGCGATGAACAATGGCTGCTGACTTATCAGTCCAGGCTGGGTAAGGCAGAGTGGTTGACGCCCTACACGGACAAAACGGTAGAGTCGTTGCCGGGGCAGGGTTGCAAGAGCCTCGACGTCATGTGCCCGGCGTTCGCAGTGGAATGCCTGGAAACATTGGAAGAGATTGATGGCGAAGCCAAGGAAATTTTTACGCATCATGGCGGTGAAGCGTTCAACTACATTCCTTGCTTGAATGATTCTGATGCCCATCAGCAGTTCATGCTGGAGCTGTGTCGCCCTTTCCTGGATAGCGTCACAGGCAAAGGCGTCCACTAAGTAACATTTGTTTATTTGCGTGTTATTTTGTCGATGCACCCTGCATAACTAATTAGGAGAATAACAATGCCAGGCAAAACGCAACTCTCTGATCTTGTTAAGAAGGCCGAGGATGGTTTGCGCAGGGTTGAGGGGATGATTGACCGAGAGCGCAAGACACTGAGCGAGGCGAAGAAAAAATGGGAGAGCGCACAGGCAAAAGCCAAAGCGTCCACTCGTGCTGCTGAACAAAATGCGGTTAAACGGGCAAAAGCCGCTGTAGATAAGGCAAATCAGCGATTAAAGACGCTTCGTGGGCAAATGGACGAGGGGCGCGCGAATCTCTCCGACTCGCGTGTTCTCGCTAAGATCAAAGCTTCTGAGGTTGCGGTTCGACAGAAGCTTGAAGAGCGGGCCAGTGCCTTGGCGAGTCGAACCGAGGCAGATCTTGCCAAAGCGGTGAAAGCTTTCGAACAGCGGTTTATGAAAAAGCGTGCAATAGAAGATAAAAACAAACTTGCTGATATTGAGAAAAGCTTGCAGGCCAAGCATCGTCAGGCCGTGAAGCAATTGGCCTCGAAATTAAATGACCCGGAGGTTTTGCAGGAGTCCGCGGCGCCTGGCGGCAGAAAACAAAAGGCCGTCGTAAAAAAGACAACTGCAGGCAAGAGGAAAGCGCCGGGCAAACAGGCCACTGCCAAAAAGGCGGTCGCGCCTAAAGGCGCGATGAAGAAAAAGGCCGCTAAAAAGACGACTGCCAAAAAAGCCGTTGTAAAAAAGAAAGCAGTTGCCCCCAAACGCGTGGCAAAAAAGGCCTCAGCGAAGAAGGCTGCGGCCAAAGCCAAGACAGCAAATTAAAATCACTCCCGCCGCCCATTTTATCGCGGGCCTGCCTTGCGGCCCGCTGCTTCAGTGCTCATAATAGCCGCCCTCATTTGCGCCTCCGCGCCGACAATTTCACGTGGCCTATCGTAGGGGTCACCACTGACAAGGATTCAGGCAATGCCCGTTATTACCCTCCCAGACAACAGTATCCGAGAATTTGATGCGCCGATCAGTGTTGAAGGCGTTGCAGCAGACATCGGTCCCGGTTTGGCCAAAGCTGCCCTGGCTGGGCGCGTCGATGGTCGACTGGTCGATACCAGCTATGTGATTGAGCACGACGCTGAGCTGGCAATTATCACTGATCGTGACGAAGATGGCCTGGAGGTCATTCGTCATTCCACCGCCCACCTGATGGCGATGGCTGTACAGGACCTGTTTCCCGGTGCCCAGGTAACGATCGGGCCGACCGTCGAGGACGGTTTTTACTACGATTTTGCTTTTGAGCGAGCATTCACACCGGAAGATCTCGAGAAAATCGAGGCGCGCATGGAAGAAATTGCCGCACAAGACTTGCCGGTCGATCGTGTGGTGATGCCGCGTGATGACGCTGCCGCGCTGTTTGCTGGTATGGGTGAAGAATACAAGGTTCAAATCATCAAGGAATTGCCGGAAGGCGAGGAGATCTCACTTTACCGTCAGGGTGAGTGGATGGATCTCTGTCGCGGGCCACATGTTCCCAGTACCGGTAAGCTCAAAGCGTTCAAACTGACGAAGGTCGCGGGAGCATACTGGCGTGGTGACCATAATAACGCCATGCTTCAGCGGATTTACGGCACGGCCTGGCCGAACAAGAAAGCACTGAAGGCTTATCTCAATCGTATTGCCGAGGCGGAAAAGCGTGATCACCGCAAAGTAGGTAAGAAATTAGACCTCTTCCATATGCAGGAAGAAGCGCCGGGTATGGTGTTCTGGCACCCCAAAGGTTGGAGTATCTATCAGGCCGTAGAGCAGTACATGCGTGAGCAGCAGCGTCGCCAGGGTTATCAGGAGATCAAGACGCCGCAGGTCGTGGACATTTCATTGTGGGAAAAATCTGGCCACGCTGACAAATTCAGCGATGGTATGTTCCGGCTTAGTGCTGATGAGCGGGAGTTCGCGGTTAAGCCGATGAACTGCCCCTGCCATGTCCAGGTATTTAATCAGGGCTTGCGCAGCTACCGTGACCTGCCGCTTAGATTGGCCGAATTTGGGTCCTGTCACCGCAATGAACCGTCGGGCTCCCTGCACGGTATTATGCGTGTGCGAGGCTTTACCCAGGATGATGCCCATATTTTCTGTGCAGAAGAATCGATTCAGGCCGAAGTGGCGCAGTTCATCGACTTTCTGCACGATGTCTATGATGACTTCGGTTTTACCGAGGTGATTTACCGTCTGTCGACGCGTCCCGAGCAGCGGGTCGGTAGTGACGAAGACTGGGACCGTGCTGAACAGGCACTTGCTCTGGCGCTAGACAGCAAGTCGCTGCCTTGGGAGGAACTGCCGGGTGAGGGTGCGTTCTACGGGCCAAAAATTGAGTTCTCGCTCAAGGACTGCATCGGCCGGGTATGGCAGTTGGGAACGATTCAGGTCGATTTTTCAATGCCGGGTCGTCTCGGTGCCCAGTATGTGGATGAGTCAGGACAGCGTCGCACGCCGGTTATGTTGCACCGGGCGATCCTCGGTTCCTTCGAGCGCTTTATCGGTATTTTGATCGAGCATTACGAAGGCGCATTCCCTCTGTGGTTGGCGCCAGTGCAGGCGGTCATCTGTAATATTACCGATGCCCAGGCAGAATATGTCACTGAAGTAGAAGAATTCCTGCAAGATCGAGGGTTTAGAGCCGAGTCGGACTTGAGAAATGAGAAGATCGGCTTTAAAATCCGCGAGCACACCATACAGAAGGTGCCGTATATCCTTGTCGTGGGCGACAAGGAAGTTGAAAACCGAACTGTAGCGGTGCGCGCAAGAGGTGGTGAAGACTTGGGTTCCTTGTCATTTGACGAGCTGAATCAAGTTCTCACTGACGGCGTGACTGCTCGCAGTCGTGCAAATTCGGAGAGTTAGCAATTAAACGCGATAACGGAAAAGGGCGCAGTAAACGCGCACTGATAAACCAAGATATCGAAGCCAGCGAAGTCAGACTGATTGACGCTGAAGGCAACCAGGTTGGAATCGTTCCCCTTTCTCAGGCATTGACTGCCGCACAGGAAGCGGAGTTGGATCTGGTGCAGATTGCGGACTCTGATCCGGTAGTCTGTAAAATCATGGACTACGGCAAACATGTTTTCGAGGCCAAAAAGCAGCAAGCAGCGGCCCGAAAAAACCAGGTTCGTACTCAGGTTAAGGAAATCAAATTCCGACCTGGGACGGATGACGGGGATTATCAGGTAAAACTGCGCAACCTGATACGTTTCCTCGAGCACGGGGACAAGGCCAAAGTAACGCTACGTTACCGCGGTCGTGAGATGGCCCACCAGGAACTAGGCATGCAGTTGCTGCAGCGAGTGGAAGCAGACCTCGCTGAGTACGGCGCTGTAGAGCAATATCCGAAGATGGAAGGCCGTCAATTGACAATGGTTATCGCCCCCAAAAAGAAAAAGCAGTGAGCTCATAGGGCCTGCTTGAACGATTGATACAAATGCGGAGTATCTAACGATGCCAAAAGTAAAAGTACACAGTGGGGCGGCTAAGCGCTTCAAGAAAACCGGAAGCGGCTACAAGCGTAAAAGCGCTCACAAAAGTCATATCCTGACCAAGATGACCACCAAACGTAAGCGTCAGCTGCGTGGCACCAGTGCTGTCCATAAGTCGGACAAGGTTCTGGTTGACCGCATGCTTCGCGCTATCTGATTACCGTCATCATTTTAAGAAGGAATAGACTATGCCCCGCGTAAAACGTGGTGTGACAGCACACCGTCGTCACAAAAAAATTCTGAAACAAGCCAAGGGTTACTATGGTGCGCGCTCGCGTATTTACCGTGTTGCCAAGCAGGCGGTAATCAAAGCAGGTCAATACGCTTACCGTGACCGTCGCGTTAAGAAGCGTACTTTCCGTGCTCTGTGGATTACCCGCATCAATGCCGCCTCTCGTGCCAACGGCTTGACTTACAGCCGCCTGATCGCTGGCCTGAAAAAGGCGGAAATCGGTCTGGACCGTCGCGTACTGGCCGATCTGGCTGTGCACGACAAAGAAGCCTTTGCTGCCGTGGTAGAACGCGCGAAAACAGCTCTGGCCTAATTTCAGCCTTCCGTCTCGCGGAAGCTGAAATCGCAATCAGATAGGGAAAGGGCGTCGCTCTTTCCCTATTTTTTTTCCGGGCGAGTAACGCCCAATGATGATAACGCCTGGTACCTGAGTCGGGAGTGGGTAATGGAGAATCTTGAAGCCTTGGCCGCCGAGGCCGCAGCAAAAATTGCCGCTGCGGAGGAAGGGCGAGCGCTGGAGCAACTGCGGGTTGATTACCTCGGTAAGAAGGGGCAGATCACCGAGCTGCTGAAAGGGCTGGGAAAACTGTCTGCTGAAGAGCGGCCCGCTGCCGGTGCAGAAATAAACCGCGTTAAACAGACGCTGGCCGAGCAGATCGCCGAAAGAAAAGCGGCTCTGGAATCTGCTGCGATTGCCGCCAAACTCGCGGCAGAGACCATCGATGTCACTCTGCCGGGCAGAGGGCAGCAATTGGGCGGCTTGCACCCGGTGACGCTAACAATCGCCCGTATCAGCGAATTTTTTGGCGGTATTGGCTTCGATGTGGCTGAAGGGCCTGAGATCGAAGATGACTACCACAACTTTGAAGCGCTCAATATTCCTGCTCACCATCCGGCGCGGGCAATGCACGATACCTTCTACGTGAGTGAGGGCACCGTGCTACGTACACATACGTCGCCGGTACAGGTGCGAGTGATGGAAAGTAGCGAACCGCCGCTGAAGCTGATTTGCCCCGGTCGTGTGTATCGTTGTGACTCCGACCTGACTCATACGCCGATGTTTCATCAGGTTGAGGGGCTGTTGGTAGACAAAGAAAGCAGTTTTGCCGACCTGAAGGGTATGCTCGAATCGTTTCTGCGCGCCTTCTTTGAAAAGGACCTGGCCGTCCGCTTTCGGCCCTCGTATTTCCCTTTTACTGAACCTTCAGCGGAAGTCGATATTCAGTGCGTAATGTGTGGTGGAGACGGTTGCCGGGTATGCAGCCACACTGGCTGGATTGAAATTTTGGGCTGCGGAATGGTCCACCCCAAAGTCTTTGAATACTCCAAAATCGATCCGGAACAATACTCAGGCTTTGCCTTTGGTATCGGCGTAGAGCGCTTGGCAATGTTGCGCTATGGGGTGAATGACCTGCGATTATTTTTCGAGAACGACCTGCAGTTCCTCGGGCAGTTTAACTAGCGATTTCTCTGGCGCGCAGGCTGTAGCCTGCAACGGTAGACAGTGATAACGGATAGAGCATGAAATTCAGTGAGCAGTGGTTACGGGAATGGGTGAATCCGGGCATCGACAGCGATGACCTGTCGGCGCAGCTGACAATGGCTGGGCTTGAGGTTGACGCTATGGAGCCCGTTGCCGGCGCGTTTACCGGCGTGGTAGTCGCAGAAATTGTTGATGCGCAGCAACACCCTGATGCCGATAAGTTGCGTGTTTGTCAGGTCAGCGACGGTGAGCAGCGCTATCAAATTGTTTGTGGGGCATCCAACGCCCGCCCGGGAATAAAAATTCCCATGGCGAAGGTTGGGGCTGTGCTGCCTGGCGATTTCAAAATCAAGAAAGCCAAGCTGCGCGGTGTGGAGTCCTTCGGCATGCTGTGCGCTGAGCAAGAGCTGGGTATGGCTGAACAGTCCGATGGCCTTATGGAGCTGCCCAGTGATGCGCCTCTGGGTGACGACATGCGTCATTACCTTGGCCTAGATGATCGGCTGTTTGAGCTGGGGTTGACCCCAAACCGGGCAGACTGCCTCAGTATTCGTGGGGTGGCCCGCGAAGTGGCTGCTCTGAATACCATGCCGTTTGCCGAGCCCGCACAGGCGGCAGCGCCTGTTGCGATTGCCGACGTGCCGTCGGTCTCTATTGCTGCGCCAGCGGATTGTGCGCGCTATGCGGCACGTATTGTACGCGGGATTCGTCCCGGCGTGGAAAGCCCGCTATGGTTGCAAGAGAAACTGCGCCGCAGTGGCGTGCGCAGCATTGACGCCGTAGTGGATATCACCAATTTTGTCATGCTGGAGCTGGGGCAGCCCATGCATGCTTTCGATTTGTCTACGCTGTCCGGTGGCATTTGTGTGCGTCATGCCGTCGAAGGGGAGTCGCTGGAGCTGCTGGATGGCCAGACCCTCAGCTTAAACGGCGACAGTCTGGTGATCGCCGACGATGAAAAAGCCTTGGCTTTAGCCGGTATTATGGGCGGCGAGAAAAGTGCAGTCAGCAGTAATACCACCGACTTGCTGCTGGAGTCGGCGTTCTTTACCCCAGAGAAATTGGCGGGGCGTGCTCGCAGTTACGGCTTGCATACGGATTCCTCGCACCGCTTTGAGCGCGGAGTGGACTACGAGTTAGTCGAGCGCGCGATGGAGCGGGCCACTAACCTTATCCTCGAAATTTGTGGAGGAGAAGCCGGTCCGATTGTGGTGGAAGAAAGCGAGGCGCTTCCTGTGCGAGGCGACGTTTCACTGCGGGAAGCGCGCATCGAAAAAATGCTGGGGCTGGCCCTGTTGCCGAAGGATGTAGAGCAAATCCTGACCGGATTGGGAATGGCAGTGGTGCGCACCGAGCAGGGGTGGACGGTAACGCCGCCCAGCTGGCGCTTTGATATCGCGATTGAAGTCGATTTGTTGGAAGAACTCGCGCGCATATACGGTTACAACCGGCTGCCTGTGAAGCCGGTGTATTCGGCATTAGATATTTCGCCATCGAATGAAGCGGATCGCTCACCCATGGAGCTGCGCCAGCAACTGGTTTCCCGTGGTTATCAGGAAGTGATCAGTTACAGCTTTGTTGATCCGGTTCTGAATGCGGAGCTTTCTGAGCGTGACGATTGCGTCACGCTATTGAACCCAATCAGTGCCGATATGGCGCAAATGCGTGATTCATTGTTGCCGGGGTTGCTGAAAACGGCGGAGTACAACAGCAAGCGCCAACAGTCGCGGCTGCGTTTCTTTGAAATTGGACAACGCTTTGAGCCGGGTGAAACGCTCGCACAGGTTCCGACGCTCGCAGCTTTGCTCTCAGGCCGCCGAGAGCCGGAAAGCTGGTGCGGTTCCGGTGACTTACTGGATTTCTTCGATCTGAAAGGCGACCTGGAAGCCCTGATGGCGCCCGCAGCGGCACCGCTGAGTTTCAAAGCGGCACAGCACAAAGCGCTGCACCCAGGGCAGACCGCAAATATCTGGAGTGGCGACAAGCGGGTAGGGCGTATCGGTGCACTCCACCCCAGCCTGCAGGCGAAGCTTGATCTGCCCAACCCGGTGTATTTCTTTGAAATCGATCTGGATGTGCTGCTTGCGCGAACAGTGCCTGCGTTTGCACCGGTATCTCGCTATCCCGAAGTGCGTCGCGATATTGCCGTTATTCTTCCGCGCGATATGGCGGCGAGCGATGTACTCTCGGCCGTGGAAAATGCGGCTGGAGAGGCTCTGGTCAACTTGAAGCTCTTTGATATTTATGAGGGTAAAGGTATTGATCCAGAAAGAAAAAGCATGGGGCTGGGCTTGACGTACCGGGATTCATCACGCACTCTTACCGAGGAAGAAGTCACCCAGTCTGTCGAAGCGGTTGTGCGGTCTTTGCAGGAACGCTTCGGTGCCAGTCTAAGGAACTGAATGCGATGACGTCCCTCACCAAGGCAGAAATGGCCGAGCGTCTCTATGAAGAGCTCGGTCTCAACAAGCGTGAGGCGAAAGAACTGGTCGAGTTGTTTTTTGAGCAGATTCGCCACTGTTTAGAGAATAATGAACAGGTCAAAATTTCCGGTTTTGGCAATTTTGATCTGCGCGACAAAAGTCAGCGCCCTGGGCGCAACCCGAAGACCGGCGAAGAAATTCCGATATCCGCACGGCGCGTGGTGACATTCCGGCCAGGCCAGAAATTAAAATCCAGGGTAGAGGACTATGCTGGAACCAAGTCATAACGACGAACTGCCACCGATTCCCGGCAAGCGCTATTTCACTATCGGTGAAGTCAGCGAACTGTGCTCTGTAAAGCCGCATGTGTTGCGGTATTGGGAGCAGGAATTCCCGCAGTTAGCGCCGGTAAAGCGGAGAGGGAATCGCCGCTATTACCAGCATCAGGACGTGCTGATGATTCGGCAGATCCGCAGTTTGCTGTACGAGCAAGGGTACACTATCGGTGGCGCGCGTCAGCGCATGTCCGGTGATGAAGCCAAAGAGGATTCATTGCAGTCTAAACAGCTTATTCGTCAAATGCTTACAGAGCTGGAAGAATTAGCAAAACTTCTGAAAAGATAGTTCACAGAGCCGTATTCTTGGGGTATGATTCGTGCCCTCATTTCGGGGCGTAGCGCAGTCTGGTAGCGCACCACACTGGGGGTGTGGGGGTCGCAGGTTCGAATCCTGCCGTTCCGACCATTACATGAAAGGGTCGCCATAAGGCGGCCCTTTTTTGTTTGCTTCTCTTTTGTTCTTCTTCTTCTTCTTCTCTCCCTGCCTGACAGTTGGCTAATCCAGGCGTCTGGGGCTTAGTCCTGCACGACGGTTTGCCGGTACGGCGGGCCGGCTTTCTGTTAGTAGAAAAAAACTTAACGCTAACGAAACTGGTATGACGCTTTTCCGGGGCGCCTTATCGCTAAGCCGTTGAATGAATTTAAAAAATATCTCTCCCTCGTCGTCAGTATGGCGCCCCTATGTTACATGTGTTAGAAAAAAGAGGCTTTTGTGAATCTAGTCACTATATTCAATACGTAGTTACGCGTATTATCACTACGTATAACGAGAAAAAGTCGGTCTGAGAACCGATAAAGACAAGAATAAGCCGGCCATTGAGTTGGTGATTGGATCACGTCTGGAGGACTTACCGTGAAATTAATATCTATAAAAAAACTGTCGTTGGCGGCTGCTGTCGCATCGGCGTCTTCATTTTCTACAGCGGGTCCGCTCGCTCCTATCCTTGACCCCCTGGCATCAAGCCTGGCGGGAACTCCGCTGGAAGCTCTGGTTGGCCCCTTGGGCGAGTTGGATGCGCAGTTGTCTGCGCTGGACTCCGGTAGCAATCCGCTGCAGCCTGTGCTGGATCAACTGGGAAGTGCAGGTGGTGACAACCCTCTCCAGCCGATTCTGGACCAATTGCAGGGCGCTGCTGCTGGTGGCGGTGATAACCCGCTGCAACCGCTGCTTGACCAACTGCAAGGTGCCGGTGGTGGTGACAACCCGTTGCAGCCGTTGCTGGATCAACTGGCCGGCCTGAGTGGCGGCGCTGGCGGTGGTGACAACCCACTGCAACCGCTGCTTGACCAACTGCAAGGCGCTGGTGGCGGTGACAACCCGCTGCAACCGCTGCTGGATCAACTGGCCGGCCTGAGTGGCGGCGCTGGCGGTGGTGATAACCCACTGCAGCCTCTGCTTGACCAACTGCAAGGCGCTGGTGGCGGTGACAACCCGCTGCAACCGCTGC
>NZ_CFHTQA010000005.1:21853-118883 GCF_984394615.1 Spongiibacter sp.
GCGGCGCTGGCGGTGGTGATAACCCACTGCAGCCTCTGCTTGACCAACTGCAAGGTGCCGGTGGTGGCGACAACCCGCTGCAACCGCTGCTGGATCAACTGGCTGGCCTGAGTGGCGGCGCTGGCGGTGGTGGTGAAAACCCCCTCGCTCCTTACGTTCTCCAGCTGACAAAAACGGTTGATGACCTGCTTGCTGATGTGGCGGGTGAAGATGGTACTGTCGATGCGGTTACCGATGTCGTTGATACGCTGGTTACCGACCCCGCTGGCATACAGGCCAGTGTCACAGTCATTCCCGCATCACTGCAGTACGCCTTGGGTCGTCTGCAAGACAATCTGATGGGCTTTGCTCCTGCCTCTGGGGGTGACAATCCGCTGCAACCTCTGCTGGATCAGCTGACTGGCTTGGGTGACATGGCGGGCGGTGGTGCCGGTGGCGATAACCCGCTTCAGCCGCTGTTGGACCAACTGCAAGGTGCCGGTGGTGACAACCCACTGCAACCGTTGATTGATCAGTTCCAGAATGCCGGTTCAGGCGATATGGAAGGTGACAACCCTCTGCAACCGGTACTGGATATGCTGACTGGAGCGGGAGAGGGTGGTGATGCTGGTGATACCCCGGCCGCACCGTTCTCCTTTGCGTTCTCTTTCGAGTCTGACGCATTTTCGGTCTCGTACAGCTTTGACGGCCAACAGCCGGAGTTCAGCGTACCCACTCCCTGAGTGAGTTTGCTGTAAGAGTAAGCGCTCAAAAGCCAGCCCCCAGGGGCTGGCTTTTTTACTTTCATGTTGTGACACGCTGTATAACAATACTCGCCATTAGCGAGAGTTTTCTTTTAACAGGCGTTAACCCTTGAATAACCGGCTACTGACATATCTGCTGTTGGTCCTGATGGTGGCATCCGTCAGGGCGCATGCGCAGCTGATCTCTGTCGATGTGCTGGGGGTTGGCGTCGATACCAATATCCCAGGTGCGGCCACCGGCGGTGATGATGATTTGTCGGCGCTGTCACTGGATGCCCTGAACGACGATAGTATTTTTGGCAGCGGCCTCTCGGGGCAGGACATCCTGTTGCTGGGGGCTCCTGCTGAACCCTTGGGAAATGCGCCGGGCTCTGACAGCGCACTGGCGCCGTTGCTCAACAATATCGGCGGCGATAGTCCGGTTATCGAGTTCCTACAGGAGACGGCGGGCGGAGAAGATATCACGCCAGAAATCCTCACTATCGACCTTTCCGGCGAAGATGAGAGTGGACTGTCAGCGGACGCGTCGTCGGATCGGCTCGGGGAACAGGGGCAGCGCGAGTCTGCTCAAATGCAAGCGAGTACCGCCCGACAGTGCGAGGATGCTGATGGTGACAGTGTTTGTGATGACGTAGATAGCTGTCTGCAATCGCCCAAGGGCGCGGTAGTGTTGCCCAGTGGCTGCCATTTTGATGGTCGTCAGGCGCTGGAGTTAAGAGGCGTCAGCTTTGCGACGGGTACCGCCTTGCTGGATACCGCCTCTGGCGCGGTTTTGCGTCAGGCGGCCAGAATTCTCAAATCTGCCGCCAATGTTCCTTTGAGTATCGAAGTCGCCGGTTATACCGATGATCGGGGCGATGAAGAGAGTAATATGCGGCTCTCTGTTGAGCGTGCCCTTGCCGTCATTGATTTCCTGATTGCTGAGGGTGTGGCTGCAGAGCGTTTACATGCGGTTGGTTACGGTGAAAGCCGACCGAAGGAGTCCCTTTCTGGACTCAGTGGCGCCGCGTTAGATGCGGCAAGAGCAAAAAATAGGCGCGTAGAACTGCGCGCGATTCCCGCAGGCGGGAAATAACAAGGTTCACAGGCAGAATAACTATGGCTATTGATTTACCACCAGTGATCCCTCCTCAGGCATGGACTGCTGAGCGTGTAGAGCACGCCGCAGCCAAGCTCCCTGTGGCGATGTACGAGGTAGGTGGCTACTCCCTTCATATCACTGGTAATCGCCATTTGAGTGCTGACCAGCTCGACCTGCTGATGCGTAATGCGAAGACCCCGGCACAGGCGATAAATGCCATTAATCAGGCTTACTATCAGTTGGGGCACCTGCTGACTACGGTTTATTTTGCGCAGCGTGGCGATGTGATTTATGCCCATGTCGTACATGGCCGCTTGGCGGATGTAAAAGCGCCTGATTCGATTCGGGGATATTTTAGCGGCTTGATCGGCGATGACGACCTGCGTCGCCGCGAATTCGATGCTCAGAGAGTATTGGCGAATTTGAAAAGCGATAGAGCGGGTATGGACTACAGCGTGAGTTATCAGGTGGGTAAAGACCCGAGCGCGCTGACGCTGGTGCTCAACGAGCAATCGCAGCAGGATTATGATCCGACCGAGTTCAGTTTTGCGGCGAATAACTACGGTAACCGGTTTTTAGGGCGTTATTTTGCCGGTGGCTCCGTGACACATAATTTTCGTAATGGTTTGGAGGTGCAGTTTTCCTACGATCGCGCGTTGACAGAGTTTGGTGAGGTCAATGGTGGTGATTTTTACGATGGGTATACGTTTCGCCTGAATAGCCCCAGCCCATGGGGGCTGTATGGGTTTGAGGCGCGGCGCGTGGATTATGCCCGTTTTGTCGATGCCCGTGTTCAGAGCCCAGACGATCCGCTGTTTACACTGGATGCCTGCGCGCTGCAGGCATTGTGTTCGATTCTCGGGATTGATGACGGCCTGATTGTTGTTGGCGGCGGAACGAGCATTGAGGATCGACGGCTGGCTCTTGAGGCAGAGACGACGGTACTTGCGCTAACGGGCGAGCAGGTGCTTCTCAGTGATGCGTTTTATCGCCTGACATTTACGCAGCGACTCGAAGATGTTGATTCCCGTATTGATGTAAAGCGTGGGCAAAACTTGCTTGATGAGCCGCAGCAGAGTCTCGAGTTGGGACTGAAATACAATCAGCTCATGCGCTTGTGGGGCCTGCCGAGTAAACTGGCGGTGCAGGGGTTCGTTGATCTGGGCTTTAAGTCCGATTCCGGTACCTTGGGTACGGACGATACTGAGGGCGCGGTCAACTTGGGCCGGCGCAGCAGTGAATTCACGATCTTTAAGCCCCGCTTGTCGTTCCAGACGTCACTGACAGAGCGCGTCGAACTCACGCTCAGTTACAGCGGCCAGTACTCTGACAATACCCAGCTTCCCCTTCAGCAGCAGTATTTTCTCGGCGGTAATAATGGCTTGAGTGCCTATATGCCTGGTGTGCTGGTGGGTGACTCCGGACACTACGCCAAGGCCACGTTGGCGGCTGTCGAATTACCTATTGCAGGTCTGCGTTTCACACCAGCGTTTTATGTTGAGCGCGGAGAAGCCTGGTTTGAGAATGCCAGCGGAGCCGACGGCGATACGCGAATGCTCAGCGATATCGGCGTGTCTTTTCGGTTCAGCTATCAAGAGCTGATGGAGACGGAATTGGTAATTGCGCGACCGCTATCGGATCAGAATATTGATGAGGAAGTGCGTGAGGCTGCTGAGGCCGATTTCTTCTGGCGATTGAGGGTTAACTTCTAACTGGGGCAAAGCTGGCTCGCGATTTGTGGGGAATGTCAGCGGCGTGGAAAGGTAAGTCGCACCCGGCCGCCGGGCGCCTGTTCACGGCTGACGAGTTCAAGCCCGATATCGCAGCTATCCGCGATATCGCGGACAATAGCTAATCCCAGCCCCTGGCCTTGACCATATTGATCTCCCCGTCGTCCGCGATCCAACAGAGCTTCCACTTCACTGGGCTGCAATCCTGCGCCATCATCATCAATACATAGTTGCAGTGCTTCTGTGCCTGGTGCTGATGATGTCGAGAGCGTGACGCGTTTTTGACAAGCTTTGCAGGCGTTATCTAACAGGTTGCCAAGTAGCTCGAGCAAGTCGTCTTCGTCGACGGCAACGCTGGGGTTGCCGTCGATATGCAGGTGAATCTCAAGGTTTTTGCTGTGATAGACCTTCATTAGTGTATTACGGAGACGCTCAAGCGCCGGCAGCAGGGGTGTTTGAGGCCCCAGTTTTCCCGCGCTTCCACTGACTGCTCGACGCAGTTGGTGCCGAATAATATCGTCCATGCGGCTCAATTGCTCCCGTCGACTTTCGTCATCCAACTGATTGTTCTGAAGCACGGCCAGTGGCGTTTTCAGGCTGTGAGCGAGGTCGCCCAGGGTATTGCGATACCGCTCCCGTTGTCGCCGTTCTTTTTCGAGTAACTGGTTAAGGTTCTGCGTAATCCCGCTAAGTTCTTCAGGGTAGTCGTCGCTGAGTTGATGAGTATCGCCTTTTTCCAGATGTCGCAGTTCTCTGGCCAGTTTCCGAAGGGGTTTTAAGCCCCAGAATTGCAGCCCGGTTACCAGCGCAAGAGACAGCAGCGCAACCATGCTCAGCCACAGTGCGAGTTGTCGGCGGAACTGCCTCAGTTCATTCAACATGCCTTGCTTACTGGCGTAAATCGAAAACCGGATGGGAATATCGCGGCCATTATCGGTTTCCCACAGGGCGTAATAGCGGTAGTAGAGGAAGGCGCGCTGATCAATGATGAACTCGCCGAACAAGTCTTGTCCGAAGCGTTGTCCTTTTTCTGTTGAGGGAATACCCGGCAGTTGAAGGGTGTCTGCGCTCAGGGATTGCCAGTAAAGTGCGCCATCCAAGCCCTGAATATCAGCATACAGTCCCGACCGGAATTGCCAGAATCTCGGCTCTTTCAAGCGGTCGCTGGTATCGAAGCGGTCACCATTCCATTCAACCGCGCCAAGCAGGGAAAAGAACTGTGTTTTTAGCCGGTTTTCTTCCGCCTTGATCAGACTGCTGTGATAGGCGCGGTCGATAGCTAGCCCCGTCAGGCCGAGAAGTACCGGCATGCTCAAACTCATGGCCAGCAGGAGCCGGCGGCTGATAGAGCTGCGCCGCGTGGGGCATTCAGGCATGGGTTTCCTTCAGCTCAAAACGGTAGCCGCGGCCGCGCAGGGTTGTGATCGGCTTGAGGCTGCCATCGGGGTCGAGTTTTTTGCGCAAACGGGCAATAAAGACCTCGATAACATTGCTGTCTCGATCGAAGTCCTGATCGTACAGGTGCTCGGTAAGGTCCGACTTCGATACTACCTGACCACTCCGCATGACGAGGTATTCAAGCGCATTGTATTCAAATGTGGTTAATTCCAGTGCTCGCTGGTCGACGCTGACAGATTTCGCGGCGGTGTCGATAACGACGGGGCCGAACGCCAGCTGAGGGCTGGCGAATCCCGCTGAGCGCCTGATCAAGGCATTGGCGCGGGCAAGGACTTCTTCGATTTGAAAGGGTTTCGCTACGTAATCGTCAGCGCCGGATTCCAAGCCTTTGACTTTATCCTGCCAGCTGTCGCGAGCGGTGAGGACCAGTACCGGGAATTTGATACCTTGTTGGCGCCACTGACTGATCACGCTAATGCCGTCCCGCTTGGGTAGGCCGATATCGACAACCGCAAGGTCATAGGGCGTTTCTTCCCCGAGGTAGGCGGCTTCCTCTCCGTCTGAACTGGCGTCACAGGCAAACCCAGCTTCGGTGAAATACTTCAAGAGTTGCGCCTGCAGGAGTGGTTCGTCTTCCACGATGAGTACACGCATGCTTGCTACCTATTTGCCGTCAATAATGACGTTTTTTATTTTTCCATCGTCTTGGAGAATACGCACTTTGTAGGCATTACCGATCTTCTTCGCGCCCACAGCACGGCCGCCATAGCGGCGTTCGGCAATGGCGATGGCGTCCCGGGCTGTCAACTGAGGCTGCAGGCGCTGATGTTCCAGCTGGCCGTTTAGAGAGGGCGAGCCCAGAGCACCATTGCCTCTGGGCAGGTTGATGCCGCCGCGGTCGAGCAAACCTGCGGCAAAGCTCGTGGCCGGCGCTGTGCCGATGCCAAATATCAATGCGGCGAATAAAAAATAACGGGCCATATTCCACACTTTGCTGGTTGGGCGTTTGAGGTCGGTAGGCTATGTGTCCTGTGCCAAGCTTAACCCAGTAACGTAGCGAATTTCAGCTCCTGCCTGTATTTCACAGTGATCTGACCGTACTTGCAGTTTGGATAGCTTCGGCTTAACTTTCGCTGAACCCAGATTCAAGTCACAGCATAAAAAGGAAGATGACGGTGAAGCTTTACACCTATGATCCTGCACCCAATCCGCGCCGTGTCGCGCTGCTACTTAAATACAAAGGCGTTGAATTAGACGCAGAGCAGGTGGACCTTACGAAAGGTCAGCAAATGAGCGCGGAGTTCTCAGCAATTAATCCGCAGTGGACGGTGCCCGCGTTGCAGCTGGATAACGGCGAGGTGCTGAGCGACGTGATCGCTATTTGCTATTACCTCGATTCCCTGTATCCCGAAAAGTCGGTTTTTGGCAAGGATGCATTGGAATGTGCAAAAGTCATTGCCTTCTGTCAGCGGCTGTATGTGGACGGCTTGGCTGCCGTGGCTGAAGTCCTGCGTAACGGGAATCCGGTATTCAAAGATCGCGCGTTACCCGGCGCGCTGAATGTGCCTCAAATCCCTGAGCTGGTTGACCGAGGGCACCTGCGTTTGGATGCGTTCTATCAATCGATGAACGAGGTTGTTTCCGGACGGGAATTCGTCGTCGGAGAGCAACTGAGTCAGGCAGATATTGACCTCTATGTCGTGCTGGGTTTCTGCGGCTGGGTAAAACGTAGTATTCCGGAAGATTGCGAAGCGCTGGTTCAATGGTTTGCCGACATGAAAAAGCGCTTCGGTGAGTGACAGGACCTAGCGCAGCCAGTACACATTCACTCTAGTGTTCAACGATGGGCGGTGGCCACATCGCGGTCCGTGTTGGTGGTAACGCGTTCCTGCTTGCAGGCGGTGGCGATAATCGCGGTGATAATTGCTGCGATACCGCTGGTCGCGCAGGCCATCGCGATAGCCTTGTCGATACGCCCACGACGAGGCGTGTCGGTCGTGATAGCCATGATACGAGTGTGTGCTGTGACGCATTTGGTAGCTTTGTGGTACAGGTCTGGGGTCAGCCAATGCCAGAGCAGGCAGTCCTAGGATCAGCAAGCCGGTCATGATTCTTGCAAACATGGGATTCCCTCCTGTTAGCATTTCGAGCTCAGTATACCGCCGATAGCGTTAACCCAGGCTGAATCTGCCATATGGGTGATGTTACCCGCTCGCTGCCTCTTTAGAATCTTCGCTAATATAATAATGATAAGGAGCAGGATATGTCGGTGATAGGAGCCCAGGTGAGGGCCACTGGCGCGTTACTCTTTGCATGTGCGGTTGGGTGCTTGTTTTCGCCGCCGCTGCTTGCCAGTGACGATACTTGCCCCGAATGGACCGATGAGCGCCAACTCTTTTTTGGCGATTTACATGTACACACAAAGTATTCACTCGATGCTAGTACACAGGGAACGCGAACGGGGCCGGCTGATGCGTATCGCTTTGCTCGTGGAGAGAGCATTCCTCTGCAGCCCTGGCTGGAGAATGGCGAGGCGCTGCGTCAGCTGAAACTTGAGCGGCCGCTGGATTTTGCGGCCGTGACCGATCATGCAGAGCTGCTGGGAGAACGTGAAATCTGCAACAGCCCGGATGACGAGGGCTATGGAAGCTGGCAGTGCAAGTTGTATCGTCACTGGCCCAGAGGGGCTTTTTTCCTGTTCAATACGCAAGCGGCCAGAGCCGTTCGCATGGGTTTTTGCGGCGAGGACGGGGAGTATTGTCGTCAGGCCGCGATGCGTCCCTGGCAAGATATCCAATTATCAGCTGAAGCCGCGAATGACCGTTGTGCATTCACCAGCTTTGTCGCTTACGAGTGGACTGGGGCGGCTGAAAACCTCGCTAACCTGCATCGCAACATCATCTTCCGTAACGCGCAGGTGCCGCGCTTGCCTTTTTCCTTTATCGATGCGCCTTCTGCACCGGCCTTGTGGGACGGGCTTGATGCGCGCTGCGGTCCCGGCACGGATTTACCCGCCTGCCAGGCACTGGTTATTCCTCATAACAGCAACCTCAGTGATGGCTATATGTTCGTGCTGGATGAGGTCAATACTGAGTTGGGCACTCGTCGGGCGGAGCAACGCTCACGGCTAGAGCGTCTTGTTGAAATCATGCAGCACAAAGGCGCCTCAGAATGTTTTTTTGATCCGCTCAATACGCAGGATGAGCTGTGCGCCTTTGAGCAATTGCCTTACGGCAGCTTTCGTAGCAAGTTTGTCGGCAAAATTTCCAGCCGATTGAGTGAACCCGCGCAGAGCGATGCGGGATTCCTGCGAGACGTGCTGAGCGATGGCCTGGCCTATGCACAACAAGACAAGGAAAATATAAACCCCTACACCCTCGGTGTTATCGCAAGTACCGATACACACATCTCCGCGCCCGGCGCCGTGAGCGAGGATAATTTTCCGGGGCATGGCGGCGCTGGCCAACCGGCAGGTCAGGAATTACCCCCCGGATTGCCCGACGACCTGGAGTTTAATCCTGGCGGCTTGGCGGCAGTCTGGGCGGAGGAAAACAGCAGGGAGTCGATTTTCGCTGCGCTTGAGCGGCGCGAGGTCTACGCCACCAGCGGGCCTCGTATTGGATTGCGGGTTTTTGCGGGAGCCGACATGCCACAGAACCTGTGTGAGTCAGACGAATTTGCGCAGCAGGCTGATCAGCACGGCGTACCGATGGGCAGTGAATTAACGTTGGAAAAGGACGGGGCTCCGGTTTTTGCGATACTTGCTGCGATGGATGTCGGGACCGCGAATTCGCCAGGGCTGCCACTGCAAAAAGTGCAGTTGATTAAAGGGCAGCTTGGCGCGGACGGGCAGCGCAAGGAATCCGTTGTGGATATCGTCGATTCTGGTATTGCGGCATCTGTCGATCCGCTCAGCTGCCAGCTTGTGGGTAGCGGCGCTGCGCAGCTCTGCCAGGTGTGGCGTGATCCCGACTACGATCCGCAAAGCCGCAGCTACTATTATGCCCGTGTCTTGGAGGTACCTCGTTGTCGCTGGAGCCAGCAGATCTGCGTGGCGCAGGGGGTGGATTGCAGTAAGCCTGAGACAATCCAGGCGGGCTATGAGGACTGCTGTCGCGCGGATCACCGACCGATTATTCAAGAGCGGGCATGGAGCTCTCCGATTTGGGTGCATCAGGCAAAAGAGGAGGCTGAGTGAGGCGGGGGCTTTGGCGGCTGGCGATTTTTTCTGGTTTGGCGATATTGCTGGCGGCGAGCGTGACTCGCTGGGAAACCTACCAATATCGTGTGCTGGACTGCCCGTCGTCGGCCAGTGTGGCGGAGCGCTCTCGTCAGTGGCGAGCCCTGTATCCGTCGCAGCCGGTGGACCTTTACGGCGTGCAGCAAAGCCTGATGGACGAGGACATGTTGCTGAAAGAAGCGTTGCTGCTAGGTATTCACCGGGAGGACGTGGTGATTCAGCAACGCCTCAATCGGGACATGAGCTTCCTGAAGCTGGAGGGCCAGGGGCTGGAAAAGGATAGCCCATTGCTTGAGGCGCTTATTCTGGGTGATGTGGTCATTCGCCGGCGCTTACTGCAACGCATGGAGGCCATGATGACGGCGACAGCGCCTGAGGTTTCGTCTGCTGCGATTCAAAATGAGGCTTGGCGGGTCGATTTTCAGCAGTATTTGTTCCGGGAAAGGTCGACCGCCGAGCAGGCGCTCGCCAACGGCGAGTACAGTGAAGCCATACCCTTCCTCCACGGTGGCGCGCTGATGGGACTGGATCAAGCCAGGGTAGATGCCCTGTTTGGAGACCGTACCGATATGACTCTGCCATCTCTACCTTTGAGGCAGTGGTTTGGGCCGGTTCAGTCGCCCTATGGTTGGCATGTGTTGCGGGTGGTCGATCGCCGTAAGGAGCTGATCAAGGTGCCATCGCCACCATCGGAAATGTCGGCATCAGCCCTGACGCGATTGCGGGATAAATACCGGAACCTCTGTCATGCCACGTAGTTCCGTGTTGTCGCTTCTGTTGCTACTCGGTCTGCTTTGTACCCCGGCACATGCCCATAAGCTGGCGCCAGCCCTGTTGGAGCTGAGGAGCCTGCCCTCGGGCACTATTGTGGTCAATTGGCGCTTGCCTGCGGATGGCAGTGCAGCGCTGGCGCTGAGCTTCTCGGCGGACTGCCGACGTTTGGGCGAAGGGCCGCCAACGCGTCAGGGCACTGCATTGGAATGGCAGTTTCATGTCCAGTGTGGCAGCCAACCAGAAGTGCGAGTGGAGGACCTCAGCCCCTCACAAAGTGCGGTATTGCTGAGGTGGTGGCCGGAGGAGGGCGATGAGCAGCAGCTGCTGTTAAATAGCGATGAACCGGGATATGTACTCGAGAACAAAGATCAGAAGCCTCATGGCGTTGTCCAATACCTGCAGTGGGGGATTAGCCACATTCTCATCGGTTTTGATCATCTGCTTTTCGTATTGGGGCTGTTTCTGATCTCCGAGCACTGGCGGCAGCGATTGCTTTGGGTCACCGCGTTTACCCTTGGACATAGCCTGACATTGATAGCCGCCAGCACGGGGCTGGTATCGTTCGACACGGGTCTGGTGGAAGTCGCGATCGCCGCTTCGATACTGGTACTCGCACTGGGTATCAACACCAGGCCCACCGATGTGACGCGTTCTGGATTTGCTTTATTGGTGTTGGGGTTTGGCCTGCTGCATGGCCTCGGTTTCGCGTCTGTATTAGGGGAGCTGGGCTTGCCGCTGGGACAACAGCTGACCGCTCTGCTGCTGTTTAATCTTGGCGTGGAAGTGGGGCAGTTGCTGTTTATCGCCATGTTGGCGCTGGTGTTTGGTCTGATCGCTCGGATTCCGGTCAACGGTGGCGAGACGCCGCTGTTTGCGGCGCGCCTGCTGTCGATTTACACGATGGGCGGCTGCGCGATGTATTGGATGGTCTCCCGTGCAGCCACTAGCCTGTGGTAGCGAAGAGTACGCTTACTGGTTCTCGGCTGTTTGCTTCGGCGGTGCGGGATAGCGCTTCATCGGAATCAGCGGGTGAAAGCCCAGCTCGATACCTTCTTCGATATTGCGGCTGTTGCTCAGTATTTTTGTCCTGCGCACGAAGCTGCGCTGGGATTTCCGAGAATTGATTGCATGCAGGGTGTCCAGGCCTCCGCGGCTGGAGAACAGAGGTTGCCCTTCGCTGCTGTAGATCGTGACTGCGAGGCTGGCCCCTTTGATAATCTGCGTCCAGTTGAAATCAGAGGGCACACTGGCGGTGGCGCCCTCGGTGGCCGGCTCTCGGGTGACGCCGTACCAACGGGCGTAATGTTTCATCCCTGCGCTGTGCTGAATATCGTGCACCATAAGGTCAGTAAACAGCACGGCGTCGATCTCTTTGTGTTCCTGCAGGCTTTTGAACGTAGCGCCCATCACATTTTGCCAGCCCACTTGATCAACCTTGCCGGTAGTCGGGTCGTAGAAATCGCCGAAGTTCAGCAATGCCTGCTGCCAAGCGTTATTGAAGATATGCTGCGGCACAATCTGGTAGCCATTGGCGGTCAGATAATCCTGAACCATGCCGTCGATTTTCCCCTCGCTGTCCCTTAACATGGAGCGCGTTGGCTCACCGCTGACATTAACGCTGGCTATGATGATTTTCTTGATAGGCTTTTTGGCCAGAGACTCTTTGGCGATGAAGTAGTCATATACCGTTGGGTTGTAACTCACCGAGCTACAGGCGCTGGTGATGACGGCCATCAGTGCGGTAACAATCAGAAGCGTTTTTTTCACAGCGGTACCTATTTATTCGGATGCGCAGGCATTCTAACAACCGGGGTAGAACATGAGAAGTGAACTGGGAGCAGGCGCGGTATGCCTGAACAGTGAGACGAGAGGTAGTGGTGAGCCGGTAGTATTACTGCACGGACTGTTTGGCTCAGCCAGCAATCTGCTCTCATTGGGACGCAGTCTGGAAGCGCACTATCAGGTAGTGCGTATGGACTTGCGCAACCATGGAAAATCTCCCCACTGCGACTACATGGATATCCCGTCGATGGCCAAAGACGTGGCGTTGACCATGGATGAGCTTGGCATCGCGTCGGCCTCGGTTCTGGGCCACTCCTTGGGCGGAAAGGTCGCAATGGAGCTGGCAGCAACGCAGGCCGACCATGTCAGTAAGCTGATTGTCGCGGATATCGCCCCGGTGAGTTACGGCCGAGGCCACGACGCTATTATTACGGCGCTGCTGGCGATGGATTTGCGTGCCTTGCGCAACCGCGAACAGGCCGACCAACTTTTGCAGGATGCTGTGCCGGAGTTAGGCATTCGTCAGTTTTTGCTCAAGAACCTGATGCGCGATGGTGACCATTGGGCATGGCGGATGAATCTGCCAGTGATTGCCGATTGCTATGACCTGCTGCGGGCAGCACCCGATACAGGGGTATACAAGGCGCCAGCGCTGTTCATTCGCGGGGAATTATCTCGCTATATCAAAGACGAAAATCGGGTGGGAATTCAACGTCAGTTCCCGGATAGTCGCTTGGAAACCATCGCTGGTACTGGGCACTGGCTTCATGTAGAGAGACCGGCGGAGTTCAACGCTCTGGTGGCTGGCTTTCTGGCGAGCGGCAATGATTGACGCGATTACCGCCAGTCTCTACGCGCAGCAGCCCACAGAGACGCTCTACCATTACACCTCGCTGGGGGGCGTGCTGGGTATTGTCGGCAGTGGTGTGTTGTGGGCCAGTGATATCCGCTATATGAATGACTCGGCAGAACTGAGGCATACGGCAGATTTGGTAAAGCGCGATGTCGAACAGCGCATTGCGGCCGGGCACCCTCACCCTGGGTTGCTGAATGCCTTTCTCGACTGGGTGCAGCACCGAATTACTAACGGCCATATTCTCTTTGGCGCCTCCTTCCGTTCTCACGGCAACTTGCTCAGTCAGTGGCGGGGCTACAGTTCAGTGGGGAAGGGAGCCAGCCTTGGGTTTAATGCCGAGGCCATCAAGAGCTGCGCTGCGGCGCAACACTTTAAGTTGGGCCGTTGTGTGTATGAGGCGGTGGAGCAGCAGCGGCTGATTGCGCAGATTATCGACGCAGTGGAGTTGTTGGCAGAGCCGCAACCGGAAGGCAGTGCCAGTGATCAGCGGGAGCAATGGTTTCAGCGCTTTCAACACCTGGAAACGGATCTGCTGCGCATCGCAGCGATTCTCAAACATCCCTCATTTGAGGAAGAGCAGGAGTGGCGGCTGGTATCGCCGGTGATTTCCGACTACCTGGGGGCCAAGGTGTATTTTCGTGAGGGGAGGAGCATGCTGGTCCCCTTTATGAAGTTTTCATTGGCGGAGCAGGGCGAATCCATGCTGTTGGATCACGTATACCTTGGGCCGACACCCAATATCAGCTTGTCGATGAACTCTTTAAAAATGTGCCTCAGCAAGCACGGCATTCAACCGACGCAGGGCATCGACTATTGTCAGATACCCTATCGACAGCGTTGATCATTTTCCCGACAAGATAAAGTCTGCACAGCGCTCACCAATTAATACGGCCGTTGCATTGGTGTTGCCGGAAATAATGGTCGGCATCACCGACGCATCAGCAACCCGCAGCCCCTCGAGGCCGTGGACTTTCAGGTGCTGGTCGACGACGGCCATCTCATCGTCACCCATTTTACAGGTGCCCACAGGATGGTAGACGGACTCGCCGGTGTTGCGGACAAATTCCAGAATGTCTTCGTCGCTCTGAACATCGGCGCCGGGAATCAGCTCTTCGCGGCGCCAGGGCTCCAAAACAGGGGCCTCAAAGATTGCCCGCGTCTTGCGCACTGCCGCAATGATCGCGCGACGGTCTTCCTCTTCTGCCAGGTAGTTATGTACAAATGCAGGGGCCTCACGCGGATCAGCGCTGCGAATGTGGACGTGACCGCGGCTCTTGGGGCGTAAGTAACATACCGTTGCGGTCGTGCCGGGCACGGTGAGCATACGGCCATTTTCATCCTGATCACCTGCGGCAGGAGTGAAATGGATCTGGGCGTCGGGGCGCGCTACATCGTCCGATGTGCGGAAAAATACCCCCACTTGGGCAGCCGGGTGCGAGAGCATTCCGCTGCCCTTGAAGATCAGCTTCATCAGCGTGTTGAGCATTGCCAGCGGGCGAGAGTCTTCATAATACGTTCTGACGCCCTCAAATGAGCGCTGGGTATTCACCGTCAGGTGGTCCTGCATGTTCTCACCAACGCCAGGCAGGTTCTTAAGCGGCTTGATCCCTTTTTGAGACAGCATCTCGGCATTGCCGATGCCGCTCAGCTCCAGTAACTGCGGCGAGTTAATCGTACCGCCGCAGAGAATGATCTCGCCGCGGCAGCGCACGGTGACTTCCTTGCCATTCTGCAAATAGCGCAGCCCACAACTGCGGTGGCCTTCGAACAGGATCTGGGTGGCGATGGCATGGGTTTGAATGTGAAGGTTGGCGCGTTTTGCGGCGTTGCGTAGATAGGTTTTGGCTGTACTTTGGCGTCGTCCCCGGCGAATATTCACCTGATAGAAGCCAACACCTTCTTGTCGCTCCCCGTTGAAATCGGGGTTGAAGGGAATACCGGCTTCCTGTGCGGCTTTGACATATAGCTCAGCCATGTCGTAGCGATTTTGAACGTCGTCAACCCAGAGCTGGCCGTCGCGGCCATGGTAGTCATCGCCGGATTGTCCAACATAACCCTCGCAGCGCTTGAAGATCGGTAACAGCTTTTCGTAGCTCCACTCCGTATTCCCGAGCTCCGCCCAGTGATCATAGTCCTCTCGCTGGCCACGGATATATACCATGCCATTAATTGAGCTGGAGCCGCCGAGCACCTTGCCCCGGGGTTGGTCAATGCGGCGGCCATTCATATGCGGCTCCGGATCACTGACGTAGCCCCAACTGAGTGTTGGGTGCTTCATGGTAAAGGCAAAGCCGAGCGGGATGTGGATCAGGGGGTTGCGGTCTTTGCCACCGGCTTCCAGCAAGAGCACATTGCGTTGGCCATCTTCGCTGAGCCGGTTTGCCAGTGCGCAGCCTGCGGAGCCGGCGCCGACAATAATGTAGTCATAGAGCTTGGTCACGGAGTACTTGCCTCATTTATTTTTCTTGAAGTATCACTGTTGGTACTAAGTGTGTAACTAGACTAAGTGCCTTTGTCTGACTTGTGAAGTTATATGTCTGTAACGTTTTTCCGGCGTTCGGGTATTGCGAATTTTGTGGCACTTTCCAGCCAGCCGAAGCGTTCCAAAAGTTGCTCGTAGACACCGTCCACCGGACAGTTGAGCACAATGCGCTCCGCGGTTTTGGGGTGTGTAAATCGCAGCTGCGTGGTGTGAAGCAGCAGTCGAGGGCAGTTCAGAGACTGTGCAAAGTAGCGGTTGTGTCGGCCTCTGCCGTGCTTGGCATCACCGATAATCGGGTGAGAGATGTGCTTCATGTGACGCCGAATCTGGTGGGGGCGTCCAGTGAGTGGCTCAGCCAGAACCAGAGAGTAGCGTGATTGAGGATAGCGCTCGATCTCGACGTCGATTTCATGGCTCGCCAATCGCTGATAATACGTCCGGGCTGGCTTGGCTTCGCCAAATTCTGGCCGTCCAGCGTAGGGATCGGGATCCGCTCGCAGTGCGTGATCAATCCACCCTGACTCTGGTGAGTAACCCCGAACAACCGCCAGGTAGGCCTTTTGAATCGTGTTTTCGCTGAATTGCTTGCCCAGTTGGCCAGCAGCTTCTCGGCTGAGCGCAAACAGCATGACGCCCGACGTCGGTTTGTCCAGGCGATGGACGGGGTAGATTTTCTGGTCAAGCTGTCTTCTGAGTATCTGCAGCGCGTAACGGGTTTCGTGGCGGTCGATGGGGCTTCGATGAACCAACAGACCGGCCGGCTTGTGAATGGCAACCACGTATTCATCCTGGAAGAGAATCGGCAATGTTTCATCGGCTTGTACGACGTTCGTGCTGATTTCGGAGCTGTTTGATGAAGAGTTTGTCATGTTGGTGTCGTTTTCTTGTCGATATGACGGCTGCGGGTTAGATTCGGTTCTGCGCGGAAATATTGCGCTGAAATACTATGCGGAGAAGACAGTGGCAGACAAATTTCCATGCACATCGGTTGATATGACCTTTTTTGAATCTGCGCCATTTATCTACACGGCAGAAGAAGTCATCAACGTGAGTGCAGACACTGTATTTCAGTCCTTTGAAAATGCAGAGGACTGGCCCGTGTGGGCGGCTCCGATTCAGCGTGTGGAATGGACCTCGCCGCAGCCTTTCGGTATTGGTACCACGCGTACCGTGTATATGATGGGCGGTTTGACGGGGTATGAGGAGTTTATCGCTTGGGAGCGGGGCCGTGAAATGGCTTTCTGTTTCACGCATTCCAGCAAAGACAATATTGTCAGTTTTGCCGAACGTTATCAGGTAGAAGAGTCCGGCCCCAATTGCTGTTGTGTGCGCTGGACAATGGCGATGAAGCCCAAGGGGTTTAGCCGTTATTTCTTGCCGGTATTCAGCCCGTTTATGAATATGGGCGTCAAACTTATGTTGCGCAACTTACGAAAACTGCTTGAGAAGCGGGCTGCCTGAAAAGGGCGAAAAAAAAGCCAGAGCGATGGCTCTGGCTTGGGTTAGTGCTTAATTCTTTGCCAGTTGCTCAGACTTGGCAATTTCATCATCAAGCGCGCTGATGATGTCGTTTACATCCTCTTCTGACAGCTTCCCTTCCTTGAGCAGGCGGATATTACCGTCAGTATTCAGCAAGATCACGGCGACTCCCTTGGGCTCCAGAGACCAAGCCTTCAGGCCACGGCCCTCATCGTCTGCGACCAGTACGGCCTGTGGGTGAGCACGCTTGTTCTTGGCCAGTTCGCTGGTTACCAGGCCCTGTGTTCCCCAGAGAGCGTCATCAAGGTTGACGACCGATATGGATTGGAAGCTGCCGGGCGCATAGTCCCCTTTGTCCAGACGGTCGCGCAGAGGCGCAATAATCGAGTCAGAAGACATGCGTGCCGCCATGTGGAAAATCAGCGCAGGGGTGTCTGCAGTGATCTGTTCTGTCGACCAGGGAACGAAGCGAACACTGTCGCCGTTGATTTCCAGCTCACCTCGGCTGGGCACATCCAGCGCGGGCAGTTCTCCGCCCAGTTCCAGGGCAGTACTCGCGGCGCTGACACACAGCAAACCGGCAGCAACCAATGATTTCCATAAACGCAGCATGTAAGATTCCTTGTTCGTTATCAAAACAGCGACTCGCGGCAGAATAGCACAGTCATTTGTCCGCAAAGATGACGCTTAGTTCACATTGTGCCGGGCTGTATATTAATCCGTGCTGAACCGGCCATATCCCCTTAAAAGCCGCCACTGGCGGGCTGCTATCAGGACGCGTCGTTGCTGTATGACTCCCAGCTCTTCAGGCGTCCGCTGGCCTGTAATTCTTCCAGCAGGGCTGCTTGCTTCCGCTTACTCATCCAGAGGAACGTCCGCGGCAGGCCCAGTCGCTCGCAGCTTTGACCTGCGGGGCTGTCGGGTTTGGGAATGCGCTCGGAAAGACGTGCGACGACCTTTACCAATAGTCGTCCAGACCGGCTTAGCTTGTACTTGTCGTTCAATCCCAGCCGCTCACTGACGGATTTCGGTACGATATCGACCGCCGCACAGACGATGGCGTGCAGCAGGAAACCCGGTATCTTCCTCTCCTTGGCGGAATTCTGGAGCACTTGCAGGAATTCCTCGTTGATAGGGTGCGCTTCGAAGCCGGGTTCCAGCTTTGCCATCATTTGATGAAAATCTTCCAGCGACGCCGGTTTTGTTTTCACGCCATACAGTTTTGCGATCTCGGTGCTCTCGCTAAAAAACTGTCTAATTTCCTGGTCGCTCAGTGGTGATACAAAGCGATGATAGGCGACCAAAAAACCATAGCCTGCGGTCGCAGCTACCCAATCCAATAGTTCCTGATCAAGCGCTTTGTAGTGCTGCCCATCGGGGGTGACGCCCTCGACCCGCGCATGCATCCTGTTGACCCCTCCGATAATTTTTCGGGCGGCGCTGGCGGGGCCGTATGCACCGATCATGGCTGCGTGCCCAGTGCGCTCGGAGCGGCCGACTGGATCCCGACGATAGGTAGAGTGATCCCATACGCCGCTGCGTATGCGCGGGTCGGCAAACTCAAGAAGTACCGCACAGACCCCACCAATGACCCGGCTGATCGGGTTTTTGTAGATTCGCCACGTCACGGAGTCAGGCCCGATATACGCGGGCTCACCGGGTGGTTGGGTGTAGTCCAGTTTCCACCCCATGTACGTGCTGCGTTCCGCCATAGTCTTATCCATATTTTTCAGAAGCTGCTGTTTGTGTGATGTCATTTTTTTGAACGGGCGCCAGTATCAGCCGCTGCTTCGAAGGCCCTTGTGAACGCTAGATTACGGTAAATTTTAGCGGCATTTTGTTTCGGGCGGACGAAAAAGGTTATTGGGTGCCAGCGCCGATGCCTGCTGTCTTGCCCTCGCATTAGCACACTGACTACAGTCTTCACCGAACGCAGGCTGTTCCCCCAGATGCTAGGAGGGAGGGCGGCATTAACGACAGTGTCCGGGCGGTTTAATACGAGCCAAACCCGTTGATAAGAAGAAGAGTTGGGGAAGAATTATGGCCTTGTCACCTAGAGCCGTTTTACCGTTAGTTTTTTTGTCTGGTATGGCAGGTGCTCAAGAGGAGCCCCGTCGTCAGTTGGAGGAAGTGGTGGTGACCGCGCAGAAGCGGGCGGAGTCTCTCAGTGATGTGCCTGTTTCGGTTACGGCCGTGTCATCTGAAAAGCTCAACCAAGCGGGCATTGAGAACCTCTCTGACCTTTCGGAATACACGCCCAATTTCAAAATGGTGAAAGGTGGCCTGGCCCCGAATGTTTATATGCGAGGTATCGGTTCAGGTTCAAACCTGGGTTTTGAAATGTCAGTGGGCTTCTTTTCCGACGGCATTCATCTGGGGCGCGCCCAGCAAACGCGCGCGGCGTTTATGGACGTGCAGCGGGTCGAGGTGCTGCGAGGGCCGCAGTCAATCTTGTTTGGCAAGAACGCTATCGCGGGGGCGATAAATCTGATTTCTGCACAACCCGGCGACGAATTTGAGGGCATGGTTTCCGGTATTTATGGTCTTGAACTGGATAACCGTGAGGTCAATACGGTGTTGTCAGGTCCTCTTACCGAAACGTTCGGTGCCCGCCTGGCTCTGCGTTACCGCGAGGATGAGGGCTACATCTACAACACGGAGCTCGATCGCGACGATGGGGGCTCGGAGGAAGTCTCGGGCAGGCTCATTTTGCGCTGGACGCCGACAGACAGTGTCGATGCCAGTCTGAAGCTTGAGAAGACAGAGCTGGAGCAGATAGGTCGAACCTTGCAGGTCACGCACCCAAGTGCGTTAACGGGGTGTTCCGGCGAGAACACACGTCGCGATTATGTTCGCGCGAGTGACACGGATGAGCGGGTTAAGCTCGACAACTATAACGGCACCTTGAACGTCGACGTTCATACCGATAGCGGGACGTTTACCTCGGTGACCGGTTATACCGGCTTTGAGAATGATGAGGTATTTGACCCCGATTCGAGTAGTTTTAATACCTCAGTATTCGATGGTGTCGAGGAATTCAGCCAAGTCAGTCAAGAGTTCCGGTTTGCGTCACCCGGCGGTGAATTTATCGACTATATCGGTGGGGTCTTTTACCAGAAGAACGAGGTGAGTTCCGATGTTAAAGCGCCATTGAATGTTCGTACCGGTGCCATTGAAGATACCGGAGTTTGTCTGCTGAACACAGCACAGCTGGTCGCTGCAGACCTTGATCGCCAATTTGATATGGACGCCGAGGCATGGTCGGCGTTTACGCAATTTACCTTCAATTTCAGCGAAAGCTGGCGCAGTACGCTCGGTCTGAGATATGTCTCTGAGAAGAAGGAAGGTGAGCGGGTGTTTAACCTGTATGAGCGCAACACGGAAATTCCCGTTAACCCGGTGACCGCGTTGCTGCTGAGCCAGCTGAATGTGGGGGCTCATGAATTGCAGGGAGAGCGCGATAGCGATGTGTTACTGCCTTTGGTGAATACCCAATGGGATATCCATGACGACGTTATGCTCTACGTGTCCTACACGCGCGGTGCGAAATCGGGTGGCTATGATGCGCAGGGCAACAACGGTGATGACGGCCCGAGCGGCGGAGCCACCAATTTTGAGTTTGATGATGAAATCGCGAACGCTTGGGAAATCGGGGCGAAAATGCGCCTGCTGAATGGCGCGGCTGACTTGAATTTGGCGGTGTATCGTGTGGAATACGATGATATGCAGGTCAGTGTATTTGACGGTGTTGCCGGATTCAGTGTGACGAATGCCGGCCAATCGCTGACCCAGGGCTTCGAACTTGATGGCCGCTGGTTGCTGACGGACTGGATGATGCTGACCGGGTCGGTGGCCTATCTTGACTTTGAGTGGCTCAAGTACGAGCAGGGGCCCTGTTATCCGGGGTCTCCAGACGAGGACCCCAATACCGGCACCTGTAATTTCGAAGGCAAGGTAAACCAACAGACACCGTCGTGGACGAGCAGTTTGTCGGCGATCTTTACCTGGCCGATCAGCGACGCGTTGATGCTTGAGGCTGCCGCTGACGTGAATTACCGCGACGAGCATTATATTTCCGGTGACCTTGATCCCAGAGGGCTGGAAGAGGCGGTGACCAAATACAATGCACGGGTTCGCGTGTTTGACGTCGCAGAAACCTGGTGGTTGTCTCTCGTGGGTAAAAACCTGACAGATGAGCTGGTCATGGGCTTCGGTGGCGGAACGGGCCTGGATGTCGGCGGCTATCGCGCCTCCGCGGAGCCACCGCGTTCGGTTTATCTGGAGGGCGGTGTGCGGTTTTAATCACATCGGGGGCTGGCGTGCATGGCGGGTCTAGCCCCGACTCGTAAGCACTTTCCCATTGAATGGGCAGCGGTGAAGGTCAACGAAAGCGGCAAAGAACCTTCCTCTCTTTTTCTGCCTGCTCATCCAATCACTTCTCGCCGTCTATTGCTGCCTTTTGAGCGCCTGAGGAACTTTTTACCTCCCAACTTCATCGTACTAGTGACAGCGGAATGCGCTTGCTACCAGCGAGAGCACTCCGCTGACGATGATTACGTTAATTAGGAGGAAGGCATGACACATAACGTCAAAACGACTCCAGGATTAAAAGTCGGTCTAGGGGTGATTGCAGCCGGTTTGCTCGCGGGTACAGCCAGTGTTCCCGCATTGGCGGCTGGAGATTCTCACTTGTACATCGGCGGTAGTTACGGACTGTATAAAGACCGCAACGGTGACTTTGACGAAGACGACAATTTCAAAGAGATCTTCGTCGGGGCGCAATTCAACCCGGTACTGGGGCTGGAGGCGAGCTACCTCGATTTCGGCGAATTCAGCGGAGCCTTGGGCAGCAGCGATATTGACGGCTATGACCTGGCTTTGGTTGCCCGTCTTCCGTTGACAGAGAGCTTTTCCATATACGCTAAAGGCGGCCAATTGTTTTGGGATGCGGATATCCGCGTAGCCGGATTCAAGGACAGCGCAGATGGCGATGATCCCTTCGTTGGCGTGGGCGCCGACTTCGCGATCACGGACAACCTCGTCGTGGCCCTTGAGTACGACCGGTACCGTATCGATATTGAAGACAACCAGTTCCCGGGAACAGGCAGTCAGGACTGGGATGGCGATATGGATACGATGAAAATCGGGGCGAGATTACTTTTCTAGGGCACCCGTCCCATATCTGGTGTCCCTTCGCCAGCCGCACAGCGGAGTCCCCCTAACGCACGGCGGCTGGCTTTTTTCTAATCGTGGGGAGGTAGCTTGGCGCCGCAGTGCCGGCAGTACATGGCATCGCGTTCATGACCACGGCGTCGGCAGGCGTGACACATGACTGCACTGCGCATGCGCTGGGTTTCCTGTATGAGCTCTGCACTTAATATCCCTGTTGGTATAGCGATGATGGCGTAACTGGTGACCATCGCCAGTGCCGCAACGGCTCTACCAATGGTTGTTTGGGGAACAATATCGCCATAGCCGACGGTGGTGACGGTGACAATCGCCCAGTAAATGCTCTGCGGGAGGCTGGTGAAACCGTTGTGTGGGCCCTCAATCAAATACATCAGCGAGCCGAAGACAATCACCAGGGTTACGACCGTGATGAAGAAGACGGTGATTTTGTGTCGCGAGGCTTTGACTGAACGAATCAGCACATTGGCTTCCGACATGTATTTGAACAGCTTGAATACCCGAAAGATTCGCAGCACCCGGAACACCCGGATCACCAGTAGGTGCTGGGCTCCAGGGATGAATAGCGCGAAGTAGGTGGGCAAGGCCGCGAGCAGGTCGACGATACCGTAGAAGCTGAGCACATACTCCCGGCGGTTTTCAGAGCAGTAAACGCGGGCAACGTATTCGATACTGAACAGAATGGTAAAGCCTATTTCTGCCGCGTAAAGCAGGTTGCCATAGCGCTCATGCAGAGAGGATACCGAGTCGAGGAACAAGGCGAAGATGCTGGCGATGATGACGACAATCAGTGCGATGTCGAAATTGCGTCCTGCGCCCGGTTCGGTGCCGAAAATGACCTGCCTCATCCGCTCCCGGAGGTCGGTTTGGCTCATGACTGCGCTTCCTCCCGGAGTACGGCGACCATGCGTTCACACAGCGTCTGAAGGTCGTCATCACTGATGACATAAGGTGGCATGGTGTACACCAGCTTACCGAAAGGCCGAATCCAGATGCCGTGTTCAACAAAGCGCGGTTGGATACTGCTCATCTCGACGGGCTCTTTCATCTCAATAACGCCAATCGCGCCCAGGCAGCGGACATCGGCAACGTCGTCAAGCTCGCTTGCGGCTGCCAGTCCCTGATTCAGGCCTTTTTCAATACGTTGGATATTTGTCTGCCAATCGTCGCTGAGTAGTAGGTCAATACTGGCATTGGCAATTGAACAGGCCAGCGGGTTGCCCATAAAAGTTGGGCCGTGCATGAACACACCGGCTTCGCCTTGGCAGATACCTTGCGCGACCGCTTCGGTGCACAGTGTTGCGGCAAGGCTCATATAGCCGCCGGTCAGGGCTTTGCCGACGCACATGATATCGGGACTGATGCCTGCGTGGTCGCAGGCGAATAACTCGCCGCTGCGGCCAAAGCCCGTGGCAATTTCATCGTGAATCAGCAATACATCAAATTCGTCGCACAGTGCGCGGGCCTTGCGCAGATAATCGGCTGAATAAAACCGCATGCCCCCCGCACCCTGAACGATCGGTTCGAGAATGACGGCCGCAATGTCCTGATGGTGCTGTTCCAGCTGCGCGCGCATGGATGCCATATCCTCGGCACTGGCCTCGCTGCCGAAGGGGGTGGCGGGCGCGTCACAGAAGAAATGCTGGGGCAATACGCCGTTAAAAAGATGGTGCATACCATTCACTGGGTCGCAGGCGGCCATGGTGGCAAACGTATCGCCGTGATAGGCGTGATGCAGTGCCAGCAGTCGGTTTTTCTGGGGCTTACCCTGAGCAATCCAGTATTGGACGGCCATCTTGATCGCGACTTCGACAGCAACGGAGCCAGAGTCGGAAATAAACACGCGGGTCAGTGGCTCGGGGGTTAAGTCAACGAGGCGCTTGCCCAGCGTTGCTGCAGGAGCATGAGTCAGGCCGCCAAACATGACATGCGACATATCTTGCAACTGGTTCGTGGCGGCGGCATTGAGTGCCGGGTGGTTGTAGCCGTGAATGGTGGACCACCAGGAAGACATTCCGTCGATCAGGCGACGGCCATCGGCAAGGGTTAATCTCACGCCGCTGGCGGAGGAGACGGGGAAAACAGGGCTGGGGTGAAGGGCCGATGAGTAAGGGTGCCAGATGTGCTGTTGGTCCCATTTCAGCCAGGTGGCCGTGTCGGTATTGCGGTAATCAGGCATGCGGTTCTCCGTAGCAAGGGGCCATTTTAGAAGTTGCCGAAGGCTTTTGCATCTTTACATGGCTGCGGTGATACTGGCTGGATAGATGTATCTAGGCAGCGTGCCTCATCGTTACGGGAAGAGAGGAGTGTTTGATGTCCGATCGTCGAATCGAGCGGGATAGCATGGGCGAGGTGTCGGTGCCGGTATCGGCTCTCTATGGTGCGCAGACTCAGCGTGCGGTGGACAACTTTCAACTCAGCGAGTTGACGCTGCCAGCCGTTTTCATCGATGCGGTATTGCGTATCAAGCAGGCGGCGGCGCGGGTCAATGCTGAGCTTGGTTTGCTGGACGACGCGCGGTGTGAGGCGATCTGCGCCGCCGCTGATCAGTTGCTGGAGGGGGAGCATCGGGATCAGTTTCCGGTAGATGTCTTTCAGACGGGGTCGGGTACCAGCACCAATATGAATGTGAATGAGGTACTGGCCACATTGGCGGCATCGCGCAGCGGGCTGGCGGTCAGTGCCAACGATCACGTCAATATGAGTCAGAGCAGCAACGACGTGATTCCCACCGCGATTCACAGCAGTGCGGCCATTGAAATCAGCGAACGCTTGCTGCCTGCATTGGCAACCTTGCAGGCAGTTATTGAAGACAAAGCCGAGGCCAGTGCGGGACTGGTGAAGACCGGACGCACGCACCTGATGGATGCCATGCCGATTCGCCCGGATCAGGAGTTGATGGCCTGGGCCTGTCAGATTGAAAAGAGTCGCGAGCGTATTGCCGATGTGCAGATGCAGCTCTGTGAACTCTCGCAAGGGGGCACGGCAGTGGGGAGCGGTATCAATGCGCCCACCGGGTTTGCTCCCCGGTTTTGTGAGGTGCTCAGCGCAGCCACCGGACAGAGCTTTCGGCCTAATCGCAGTTTCTTTGAAGGACTGGCCTGCCAGGATACCGCCGTTGCCGCATCGGGGCAGTTGCGCACGCTGGCGGTCGCATTGATGAAGATCAGCAATGATCTTCGCTGGATGAATAGCGGTCCGTTGTCTGGACTGGGGGAAATCCAGCTGAAAGCCCTGCAGCCGGGCAGCAGTATTATGCCGGGCAAGGTAAACCCGGTAATTCCCGAGGCCGTTGCCATGGCGGCAGCGCAGGTGATCGGCAATGATGGCTGTATTACCGTAGCGGGACAATCCGGCAATTTTCAGCTGAATGTCATGCTGCCGGTGGTTGCCTATAACCTGCTGCAGAGTATTTCTCTGATGAGCAATGCCTGCGAAGCCTTGGCTGAATGTGTTCGCGATTTTGCCTATCAGCCTGACGCGCTGCGCGAAGCGGTGGCCAGAAACCCGGTACTGGTGACGGCGCTGAATCCCCTGATTGGCTACCTGAAGGCGGCAGAAATTGCCAAGCGCGCTTACTCCGAGGGTCGGGATATTTTAGATGTGGCTGAGGAAATGACGGACTACAGCCGGGAAGCGCTGTCAGAGTATCTCGATCCCCTGAAGCTCACGGAGGGCGGTGTCAGCGAGGCTTGAGCGAGTCAGGGCGCGAGCAGTGGTTGCAGAGCTTGTTTAACGGCGGCGGCCATTGCGGGTTGGGCGTCGGCGTTGGGGTGGATTTGATCGTCCTGCATTAGCTCTGGATGCCCGGCAATACCTTCGAGGAAGAACGGTAGCAGAGCAACATTCATCTCATCAGCGAGTGACGCGTACAGTGCGGCAAAGCCGCTGCTGTAACGCTGTCCATAGTTGGGCGGAATTTTCATGCCGAGAAGCAGAACGCGAGCCTCTGATTGCTGACTCAGTTTGATCAGTTCTGCCAGGGTCTTGCGTATGCTGTCCAATGGATAGCCTCGCAGGCCATCGTTGCCGCCCAGCTCAAGGATGACAATATCCGGGCGATGGCTGTCGAGCAATGCTGGCAGGCGTTGTTTGCCACCGGTGGCGGTTTCTCCACTCACACTGGCGTTGATGAGCTGCACCTCATCGCCAAACTGCTGATCGAGCAGGGCTACCCAGCCCTGTTGGGAGTCCATGCCGTAGGCGGCGCTCAGGCTGTCGCCGAGTACTAACACCCGATGGGCGGTGGCAGCCTCGCTGGCCGCAGCCGCCAGGAACAAGACGACAACAAGAAATCGACGTATCAGGATAGACATGATTGAAGTAGAACGGCTTTTCAAAACGGTTCCCAGCGGTGACAGCGAGCTATGCATACTGAAAGGGATTGATCTGGAAATCAACACGGGAGAGAGCGCCGCTATTCTGGGACCGTCTGGCTCCGGTAAATCAACTCTGCTCGGGCTGCTGGCAGGGCTCGATATCCCGACCAGTGGCGATGTGAGGCTCGATGGCCAATCACTGGTTGGTATGAACGAAGACCAACGCGCCGCGCTGCGGGCGCAGAAAGTGGGCTTTGTGTTTCAATCCTTTCAGCTGCTGCCATCGCTGACGGCACTGGAAAACGTCATGCTGCCGCTGGAATTGGCAGGCGTGACGTCACCGCGTGAGCGAGCGAGAGCGCTGCTTGCGCAGGTCGAGCTGGCCCATCGCGAGCGCCACTATCCGATGCAGTTGTCTGGAGGAGAGCAACAGCGGGTAGCGATCGCCCGTGCCTTTTCTACCGAACCCGCGATCTTGTTTGCCGATGAGCCGACGGGAAATCTCGACGCCACGACCGGGGCGCATATCACCGAGTTACTGTTTACGCTTAACCGCGAGCGTGGAACGACCCTGGTGCTGGTCACCCACGAGCAGGCGCTGGCGGATCACTGTCAGCGGCGTTTCGAAATGAGCGACGGTGAGTTGCGAGAGCAGGTGGTCTGCGCGTGATGCTGGTTGTTAAGCAATTTTTCCGCGGGTGGCGGGGCGGTGAGTTTTCGCTGCTCTGGGTTGCGCTGGTGCTTGCCGTTGCCAGCGTCAGTGGGGTTGCCGGCTTTGCCGAGCGTTTAGAGGGGGCGATGCAGGACCGCAGCCGTGATTTTCTGGCGGCGGATCAGGTGCTCAGGAGCAGCCGACCCATCGACGCAGTACAACTCGACGCCGCAACGTCGGAAGGCTTGGACGTGGCGCGTATTGTCAGCTTCCGCAGTATGGTCTTTGCCGAAGAGAAAATGCTGCTCGTGGCCTTGCGTGCAGCCTCCGACAATTATCCTCTGCGCGGCGAATTAAAAGCCGCTGCGAACGTCTTCACGGACGGGGAGGCGGTGTCGAATGGGCCTGCACCGGGTGAAGTCTGGCTGGATTCCCGTGCTTTTGCCCAGCTTGGAATCTCGCCGGGGGCCAGCGTTGACGTCGGTGAACGGCAGTTGCGTGCCAGCCGTGTACTGGTTGAGGAACCGGATAGAAACAGTGCTCTGAACATCTATGGGCCGAGAGCGCTGATGAATCTGCAGGATCTTGCCAGTACCGAGGTGGTGCAAACGGGCAGTGTCGTGAACTACCGCTATCTGTTCGCCGGGGGCTCGGCAGACTTGCAGCAGTATGTTGCCGCGTTTCCGCTGGGGGTAGGACAGAAATGGCTGTCGGTAGAAGAGAACCAACCGGCTATGGCCGATACGCTTAAGCGGGCGCGCAGCTACCTCCTGCTGGCGGCCAGTTTGGCACTGGCACTGTCAGGGGCAGCAATTGCGCTGACCGCTCAGCGCTACGGTCAGCGCAATCTTGATGCCGTCGCACTCATGAAAACGCTGGGCGCGAGCCGAGCCCGAATCTTTTGGCACTACCTCTGCCAGTTACTGCTGGTTTTCTTACTGGCGGCGATGGTTGGCGGGCTGCTGGGGGAGCTGGTCCAGAATCTGCTGCTCGGCAGCCTGGCCGAGTTGGTGGATGCCGATTTGCCACCGTCTACGTTCCGCCCCTTTGTCACGGCGCTGCTGAGTGCGTTGTTTTGCCTGCTGAGCTTCGCCATGCCGCCAATTATTGAACTCAGCCGTGTGTCGCCGCTGCATGTTCTGCGGCGACGTCAGGACGCTGCTGCGGGCAGTGTCATATCGTCGCTGCTACTCGGTTTCGCTTGCATTGCGATACTGATGTTCTGGTACAGCCGCGATGTACTGTTGACTGCGGCGGTGATGCTGGGCGCGGCCCTGTTGCTGCTTCTATCCGTCGTGGTGGTTGTTCTGATGTTGGCATTGATACGTCGTGTCAGTCAGCGCCTGCCCGGCAGCGGCCAGCGTTTGGCAGTGTCCGGCATGTATCGGCGGCGCTATAGCAATGCCTTTCAGGCTGGCGGGATTGGTTTGGCGCTCATGGTCTTGTTGAGTCTGGCGATGTTGCGGCAGGTGCTGTTGAAAGACTGGCAACAGCAGTTAGCCGAGGATACGCCTAATTATTTCCTGGTGAATGTCGCTGCTCAGGAAGTGACGCCGCTGCGAGAGTTTTTTGATGAGCAGGGCGTGCGTAGCGAGGGCGTTTACCCGATGGTTCGTGGGCGGCTGATGGCGATTGATGGCCAGCCTATGGCTGAGTTGGACGAAGATCGCCGGCGCCATGAAAGCCTGGATCGCGAGCTTAATTTGAGCTGGGCGGAGGAGCTTGGTAGAGACAATACGCTGCTCGAAGGGCTGTGGTGGCCTCAGTTAGGGGCGTGGCAGAGCCGCTCGCGCCTGCCGGTTTCTGTCGAGGAAGAGCTGGCCAGTGGGCTGCGTCTGACGCTGGGCACGCCGTTACAATTTAATATTGGCGGCCAGTTGCTGGAGGCGGAAGTCAGCAGTATTCGCAGCCTTAATTGGGCAAGTATGCGGCCTAATTTCTATTTCGTGTTTCCGCCAAACAGTCTGGAAAACTTTGCCGGTAGCTATATCAGCAGTTTTTATCTGCCAGAGGAACAGCGTCAGCTCCTGGTGGATCTGCTGGCGCGATTTCCGACGATGACGCTGATTGAAGTCGGGGCCCTGCTGGAGCAGATTCAGGGCGTGGTCGGCCAACTTACCTCAGCCATTGCTGTGGTGCTCTGGTTGGTGCTGGTCTGCGCCTTGCTAATCACGGTGGCCAATGTGCAGCTCAGCTTTGCCCTGCGCAAGAAGGAAAATGCGCTGCTGCGGAGTCTTGGCGCCAGTAACCGCTTTCTGCGGCGAGTACTGCTGGGCGAGTTCGCTCTGCTGGGCGCCCTGGCGGGAACGTTGTCCGCGGTTGGCGCCAACATATGTGTGGCGGCTGTACAGTACTGGGCGCTCTCGATGTCGCCAGTGTGGTACTGGCAGATGCTGCCGATTGCCGCGCTTACCGGGGGGCTGCTGTTGGCGGGGCTGGTGTGGTTGACCAGTCGGCAGCTGCTGATCAGTTCGCCGCTGCAGTTACTTCGCAGTGAGTGACTGCAGGGAGGCGCCTTTGCTCACTGCTCGGGCGGGTAGGGTGTTGCTTCGCTGGGGAGATTCGCGATGAAGCTTGGATCGGTACACAGTCCGGCTATCATCATGCGCATCGACTTTTCCGCCTGCAGGTGCAGGTCGCGGTGATAGCCGTAGGTGTCCGCGTGGTCTAGCATCAAGGTGGTAACACCGTGAACGGCAGCCCACACCGTATGGGCAATAGACGCGACATTGTCTAATGCTCGCAGTTCGCCATTATTGAGGCCGCGTTCAACGCCCGCTCTGACTTTGTAGATCGCCTCCCGTCCTGCGGCAAACAGCTCGGGGTACTGGTTACGCGGCTGGAGCGCAGGTCCGAACATCAGGTGGAACAGCTCGGTGTGCTCGCGGGCGAATTTGACATAGGCCAGGCCGAAGTAGAGCAGGCTTTTGTCGGCACGGGGCTCATCTTGACTGGGCTTGCTCATTTCGAAGAAGCGTTTAAACCCCTCGGTGGCGAGCGCGGCGAGCAGGGCGTTTTTGTCGCGAAAGTGACGGTAAGGTGCCGTTTGCGATACGCCAATTTCTCGTGCCAGTGCACGCAAACTTAAATCGCTGACGCCATTATCCACCAGGTGCTTTTCCGCCAGCTCCATCAGTTCTTGACGAAGGTTGCCGTGGTGATAACTCGATGAGGTTTGTGTAGCCATGTGTTTACTTCTGTACCAGTGCAGTGGGCAATGTTGACAGCGATCCGCAGCCTTGTCATCTATTTTTCATGATGTCGGCGGAATTGCGTGAGAACCGTGATTAATCCCGACGTTTGCCTCAAATTTCAAGCAGGTTTCCGGCGAGTGACGTTTGATTTCGCGGTGCAATATACTCCTTCTGGCATACTGTTGAGAGTACACCGAACGAGGTAATTGCATGGATTTACAGCTAAGAGACAGAGTTTACCTGGTCGCGGCCGGAAGCCGGGGCTTGGGTTATGCCATCGGACGACAGCTGGCTCTGGCGGGAGCGCGCGTCGTGCTCGGCAGCCGCAATATTGAGGATGTTGAGGCGGCGGCCCGGCGCCTGTGTGAAGAGTGTGGCAGTGTGGTAATTGGGGCCTCGCTGGATATGAGTGATGCACAGAGTATCCAGCGTTGGGTGGCCGAGGCCGAGGAGCGCTTCGGACGAATTGACGGTGTACTGGTTAATGCTGGCGGTCCGCCGCCCGGCGGTTTCGATGATTTTGACGACGCGGCGTGGCAGGCCGCTTTTGAGCTGACCTTAATGAGTGCCGTGAGGCTGGTGCGAGAGGCCTTACCGGCATTGCGTCGCTCGGATGCGGCGTCGATCTTGATGTTGACGTCCTCATCCGTGAAGGAACCCATCGATATATTGCTGCTATCCAATGTGATGCGATCCGGTGTGAGCAGCCTCGCCAAGAGCCTGAGCCGCTCGCTGGCCGCCGAGGGTATTCGTGTCAATAATCTGATACCGGGCCAGATCTACACCGATCGCATAAAGGCGCTGGACGCCAAACTGGCGGAGACAAATGGCGTAGATGTCAGCGAGCAGCGAGCCAGCAACGAATCGCTGATCCCGCTGGGGCGCTATGGAGACCCGGAGGAGTTTGGCAAAGCCGGTGCATTCCTGTTGTCGCCCGCTGCCAGCTATATTACCGGCGCATCGCTAGTTGTAGATGGCGGCACGATGAAATCCCTGTTCTAGCGACATGCCTTGGCGGTCAGGGCGAGGGAGGAAGGTCTACTCGCTCTGCAAGGCAGAAACACTGCGCAGACCAATTTTGCTGATGCGCTTGCCATCCATCTCGGCGACGGTCCAAATCATCCCCTGCCAGTGAATATGATCGCCCAGTACCGGGCGGGCAGACAGGCGTTGAGACAGGAACTGAGCCAACTGGAGGTCGGCTTCTTCAGGGCCGACATTGAGGTTATAGAGCATGGCGAGGTCGCCGAGTCGTGCATCGGCCTGAAGAATAAAGTCGCCGAAAAAGCGCATATCCAGACCTTGCTTCGGTGCCTCGCTGAACAGCTTGCCGAGGGCAGGGAGGTCACTGTCTTTGCCGATGACACAGAGAATATCGCCAGCCAACAGCAGTGTACTGCCGCTCGGGTGCAGTAGCTGTTTGTTGCGGAAAAGCGCCGCAATACGTGTGCTGTCCGGCATATGGAGTTGACGCAGTGGTTTGCCGATATACCATTTTTCTGCCGCCAAGGTGTAGATGAACAGCTCCCACTGGCTGGCGACGTGGACTTCTAAGCCCACGCGAGATACGGGGGATGGCGATGCCGGAATGAGGACCTTAGCTCGCTGGGCCGCCCAGCCAAGGCTGCTACCCTGGAGAAGCAGCGAGATCAGCACGATGAAGAACGCGACGTTGAAATACAGCTGCGCGTGCTCCAGTCCCGCCATCATAGGGAAAATGGCCAGAATAATCGGTACGGCCCCCCGCAGGCCCACCCAGGCGACAAAGGCGCGCTCGCGGAGCTGAAAACTCCGAAAGGGCAGCAGACTAAGCATGACTGCCGAAGGGCGTGCAACGAGAATCATCCACAGGGCGAGTACCAGTCCGGGCAGGGCAATTGCCACGAGACCACTGGGGTCAATCAGCAGGCCGAGCACCAGGAACATGGCGATTTGGCTTAACCAGGCCAGGCCATCAAACATATGTAAAATGCCGTGGCGGTTTCGCACCGGACGGTTGCCCAACAACAGGCCACAGAGATAGATGGCGAGAATGCCGGACCCGCCCGAGGCGATGGTCAGTGCATAGATAATCATGCCACCGCTGACCGCGAGCAGGGGGTACAGGCCGTTGGCCAGTTCCATGCGGTTAATCAGCCGCCAAAGCAGATAGCCGCCACCGAGGCCGATTACGATACCCACGCCGAACTGCCAGAGTAGGGTGAACAGCAAACCAAGGCCTATCGGTTGGCCACTCAGCAGTAATTCGATAAGCGTAACGGTCAGGAACATCGCCATCGGATCGTTACTGCCGGACTCGATTTCCAGTGTCGCGCCAACCCGCTCGTTCAGGCCGCGTCCCCCCAGCAGAGAAAATACGGCAGCGGCATCAGTGGAGCCAACAATGGCGCCAACCAGAAGACCCTCCATCCAGCTCAAATCAAACAGATAGCTGGCTGCGAGTCCGGTGAGGGCGGCCGTTCCAACGACGCCGACGGTTGCCAGCGACAGGGCAGGCCAGAGCGCCACGCGGAAACTGGCCATGCGGGTTCGCATCCCGCCATCGAGCAGAATAACGGCCAAAGCCAGGTTGCTGATTAAATAGGCGGCCGGGAAATTGTCGAAGCGAATGCCGCCGGGGCCGTCTTCTCCGGCCAGCATGCCAACACCCAGAAAGATCAACAGAATGGGAATACCCAGCCGAGAGGAGACCGAGCTGACCAGAATGCTCGCGGCGACCAGGCTCGCGCCGACGAGAAACAGAGTGTTGATACTGGCTGTGTCCAAGCGTGGTCCTTACATGGGCGGGTGATACAGACTTGGCAATAATACCATTTGCGGTGGGCAGAAATAAAAAAGGCCGGCGAGAGCCGGCCAGCTGGAGGGTAAACCTTAAAATATTAGTTGCTGCTGTGATCGTCGATTTCGTCTTTTACTTCTTCAACGCCTTCGTTGTAGCTGTCCTTGGCATTCTCAATGCCCTGGTCCATGCTTTCGCCCATTTCTTCCATCGGTCCTTCGTTGCGGTCACAGGCCGTCAGCAGCGAGGTGCCGCCGATCCCTACGAGCAGCATCAACATGACTCTGGCAACAGCCTGCGAATTCATCAGTTTTTTCATGGCGTAAACGCTCCTTTTTTGCCTTTGACAGGCGGCAGAATTGCCGCAGAGGCCGGGCACAGAATGCTTGTACCCCGCGCGTTTAATACAGACAGCGATGTTTGTCGTGAATGCGATACAGATCCATCCTGTCTGGGGCTTGTGACTGGTTTAGCGCGTCAGTGTTCCCCAGATAATGGGAGAAGTGTGATGAACTTCTGTCTTTAAGCTATTGGTTCACAAAACGTTTGGGCATAAAAAAACCCGCTTGAAGCGGGTTTTTGGTATTCGGAGAGAGCTCAGCGCTCAAGATACTGCAGTTTGTCGGGCTTGCCTGCCCATTCCTCAGCATCCGCCGGTGCCTCTTTCATCTCGGTGATATTCGGCCATACTTCGGCCAGCTCAGCATTGAGCTCGAGGAAGACCTGCTGATCATCAGGCAGTTCATCTTCGGAGAAAATCGCCTCTACGGGGCATTCCGGTTCGCACAATGCGCAGTCAATGCACTCGTCCGGATGAATAACCAGAAAGTTCGGGCCTTCATAGAAACAGTCGACAGGACAAACTTCAACGCAATCCGTGTGCTTACACTTGATGCAATTTTCACCTACAACAAAAGTCATTTTTGTCAGCCCCTTACTCTCTGACTGTGAATCGGCAAGCGCGCATTGTAACACCAGTGAAAATTATCGGTATAGCACAAAGCCTTAACAATAATTTAGGTGTGGCTTATCGGTTTTGTGAATGATTTGCCGGTCAGATCACTTCTTGATCAGCGCTTTTAGCGCGTAAAGCTGTTCGAGTGCTTGCCTTGGTGTCAGCTCATCGGGATCGATGGTATCCAGCGTTTCTTCGACGACAGAGGGACCCGTACCGGCGAAGAGGTCTGGCTGCGGGCCACTGGTCTGGGCTACCGGCCCAATGGATTGTTTTTCCAGCGCGTTCAGTTTCTTTCTCGCCGCGTGGATGACGGGCTCTGGAATACCGGCGAGTTTGGCAACTTGTAAACCGTAGCTGCGATTGGCAGGGCCTTCTTCAAGCCGGTGGAGAAACACCACGTGATCCTGATATTCCTTTACGCCGAGGTGAACATTTGCTGCGCAGGGGTAGTTTTCCGGCAGAACGGTCAGTTCGAAGTAGTGGGTGGCAAACAGGGTAAAGGCGCGCAGCTTGTCCGCCAGTTCAATGGCACTGGCCCAGGCCAGCGACAGGCCGTCGAAGGTACTGGTGCCGCGCCCGATTTCATCCATCAATACCAAGCTGTTTTCGGTGGCGTTATGCAAGATATTGGCGGTTTCTGTCATTTCGACCATAAAGGTCGAGCGCCCGCCGGCCAGGTCATCCGAGGAACCGATACGCGTGAATATCTGATCGACAATGCTCAGGTTGGCCGCTTTGGCGGGGACGAAGCTGCCGATATGGGCGAGCAGCGTAATCAGCGCAGTTTGCCGCATATAGGTCGATTTACCCCCCATATTGGGGCCGGTAATAATCAGTGTGCGGCGCTGTGGATCGAGGTGGAGGTCGTTGGCAATGAAGGGTTCGTCCAACACGCTCTCTACCACCGGGTGGCGTCCCTGCTCAATATGCATGGTGCCGTCGTCGTTAAATTGCGGTTCACACAGATCAAGCTGAACGGCGCGTTCGGCCAGGTTACACACTACATCCAACTCACAGAGTGAGTGGGCACTGAGCTGCAGGGCACCGAGGTCGCGATTCAGGATATCTAATAGCTCGTCATACAGTGCTTTTTCCCGCGCCAGTGCCCGGCTTTTACTGCTCAGGGCCTTATCTTCGAATTCTTTCAGCTCGGGGGTAATGAAGCGCTCGGCATTCTTCAATGTCTGGCGGCGGATATACTCAACCGGTGCCTCGCCAGCCTGTCCACGGCTAATTTCGATGTAGTAACCGTGAACCCGGTTGTAGCCCACTTTCAGGCTGCTCAGGCCTGTTCGCTCGCGCTCGCGCTTTTCCATGTCCAGCAGAAAATCACCGGCATCACTGCTGAGACTGCGCAGCTCGTCCAGCTCGGCATCGTAGCCGGTGGCGATGACACCGCCATCGCGAATTACCATCGGCGGGTTGTCGATAATGGCCCGTTGCAGCAATTCAGCGAGTGAGGGGAACTGACTGATCTCGGTGGCCAGTTCGCGAAGGTGTGGCAGTTCCTGAGTACTCAATAGTTGCTGCAAACCGGGCAGGACTGCCAGCGACTGCTGCAGGCGGGAAAGGTCTCGGGGCCGTGCCGAGCGCAACGCAACGCGGGCCAGAATCCGTTCCAGGTCACCGATTTGCTTCAGTGGCTCGCGCAAGGCCTCGAAATCATAGTTGTCGATCAACGCGGCGATGCTGCCGCGTCGGGCTTCGAGTACCTCGCGGTCGCGCAGCGGACGGTGCAGCCAGCGTTTCAGCAGGCGACTACCCATTGCTGTTTGGCAGCGGTCCATTACCGAAGCAAGGGTGTTGTCGGTGCCGCCGCTGAGGTTGATATCCAGTTCGAGATTGCGACGAGTGGCCGCGTCCATCGCCACGGCACGCTCGTTGGCATCGTGTTGGAGGCGGCGAATATGAGGAAGCTCACAGCGCTGGGTATCTTTCACATACTGCAGCAGGCAGCCCGCTGCCGCGATACCGGCGGTCAAACCGTCACAGCCGAAGCCCGCGAGGTCCTGCACCGCGAAATGGCTGCACAGTTGCCGGTGGGCGGTGTCGGGCTCAAATTCCCACGGCGGCAGGGGGCGTCGTCCCGGCATGTCGGGCAGCCATTCGCCGCCGAAGTCTTCAGGAATCAACAGTTCGGCAGGGCGAAGCCGCTGCAGCTCGCTGAGCAGCGTCGCGCTGCTCCCGGGTTCCGAGACGCTGAATCGGCCGCTGCTCATATCCAGCACGGCCAGCCCTTGTCTGCCGTCCATTTCGCAACAGGCGACCAGCAGGTTGTCACGGCGCTCGTCCAGTAATGCTTCGTCACTGAGGGTGCCGGGGGTCACTATGCGGACGACTTTACGCTCTACCGGTCCCTTGCTGGTAGCGGGGTCGCCTATCTGTTCACAGATGGCTACCGATACGCCTCGTTTAACCAAGCGGGCTAGGTAGCCTTCAGCTGAATGATAGGGCACTCCGCACATGGGAATCGGCTGGCCGCCGGATTTACCGCGTGCGGTCAGGGTGATGTCCAACAAATCAGCGGCGCGTTTGGCATCGTCAAAAAACAGCTCGTAGAAGTCACCCATGCGATAAAACAGCAGCTCCTGAGGATGCTGTGCTTTGATCTTCAGGTATTGCTGCATCATTGGCGTGTGCTGAGCCAGGTCGATGCCTGCATTCATAGGTGTTCTCCGCGTTCGGGGCTGGGACAAAGTGAAACGCAAAAGTGTACGGAATGCGCGAGGTGCTGACCAGCACTCGGCCCGACACTTTTTTACGCTTGGGGATTGACAATCACACTGATGATACTGAGTATATATACAGTAATTTTGTGACCGCGATTTCGCATCTTATTCGTACAACCTTAAGGGCAGAAAAACTATGGACCCCAATAAGCAGAAGGCACTCGAATCCGCGCTGAGCCAGATCGAACGTCAATTCGGTAAAGGCTCTATCATGAAAATGGGCGACAGTTCGCGGGAAGTCATGCCTTCTGTCTCTACCGGTTCATTGGGTTTGGATATTGCCCTGGGCATCGGCGGACTGCCTTTCGGGCGCATCGTTGAAATCTACGGTCCTGAGTCTTCCGGTAAAACCACGCTGTGTCTGCAGGTGATGGCAGAAGCTCAGAAGCTGGGTAAAACCGTGGCCATTGTGGATGCCGAACATGCTCTGGACCCCCAGTATGCGGAAAAGCTGGGCGTTAATCTGGAGGATCTGCTGGTGTCGCAGCCGGATACCGGCGAGCAGGCGCTGGAAATCACTGACATGCTGGTACGTTCTGGCTCCGTTGACGTGATTGTTATCGACTCCGTTGCCGCGCTGGTGCCCAAAGCAGAGATAGAAGGGGATATGGGCGACTCCCACGTTGGTCTTCAAGCGCGCTTGATGTCTCAGGCGCTGCGTAAACTGACCGGCAGCATCAAGCAGACCAATACCCTGGTGATCTTTATCAACCAGATTCGTATGAAGATCGGTGTGATGTTCGGTAATCCCGAGACGACCTCTGGGGGTAATGCGCTGAAATTCTACGCGTCTGTGCGCATGGATATCCGTCGCACCGGCGCTGTAAAAGAAGGCGACGAAGTGGTCGGCAACGAAACTCGGGTCAAGGTGGTGAAAAACAAGGTGTCGCCGCCATTCAAACAAGCCGAGTTCCAGATTATGTACGGCCGTGGCATCTACCGCATGGGCGAAGTCATCGATCTTGGTGTAAAACTCGGGCTCGTTGACAAGTCGGGTGCCTGGTACGCTTATAAAGGCGATAAAATCGGGCAGGGTAAGGCGAATGCTGCCAAGTTCCTTAGCGAAAATCCCGAGATTGCCGCTGAGATTGAAGGCGCTATTCGTGAGCAGCTGTTGCCAAAGCCGTCGACAAAAAAGGCTGAGATTGTCGAAGAAGAGCAGTAAAAGGATAGTGATAGCGGCGGGAGTCCCCGCCGCTGGTTCAATGGACTTAGGGCATAGCGATAGTCCGCAGCTATTCTAGTTCTCAGGTTCCTCTGGCGTATCTTCAATTTGCAGGCTAAACGCGGAGCTGCTGGTCGGCTCTGGTGACGCTTCGACCGCATCTGCGGGCAATCCGCGCGTGCTCTCCAGCTTTATACGAAGTCGAAGGTTGTTTGCCGAATCGGCGTTTTTCAGGGCTTCTTCAAAACTGATTTTCCCATCTTCGTAGAGCCTGAACAGGGCGGCATCGAAGGTTTGCATCCCTAAATTTTCCGACTTCTGCATGATCTCCTTAATGCTCTCTACCTCACCTTTATGAATGGCCTGGGCGACGGTCGGAGTACCCAAGAGGATTTCGATTGCCGCACAGCGTTTGCCATCAACAGTGGGTACCAGTCGCTGAGAAACAAAGCATTTCAGATTCAGTGACAAGTCAAGAAGTAGCTGATTTCTGCGTTCTTCCGGGAAAAAGTTAATAATCCGGTCCAGTGCCTGATTGGCGTTGTTCGCATGCAGGGTAGAGATACACAAGTGTCCGGTTTCGGCAAAAGCAATGGCGTGTTCCATCGTTTCGCGATCGCGAATCTCACCAATGAGAATGACATCGGGAGCCTGGCGCAGGGTATTTTTCAGTGCCTGATGGAAACTGCGAGTATCCACACCGATTTCCCGCTGATTGACGATGCTGCGTTTATGTCGGTGAATAAACTCAATGGGGTCTTCGATAGTAATGATATGCCCACTGCTGTTGGTATTGCGGTGGTCAATCAGCGCCGCCAGCGAGGTCGACTTGCCAGAGCCTGTGGCGCCGACAAAAAGCACCAGGCCGCGCTTGGTCATGATCACATCTTTGAGGATGGGGGGGAGTCCCAGCGCATCCACATTGGGGATTTCTGTCACGATATTCCGCGCAACGATTGAAATCTCATTGCGCTGTTTGAAAATATTGACCCGGAACCGTCCGATACCCGGAATGGTATAGGCAAGGTTCATTTCCAGCTCTTGGTCAAACTCCTTCTGTTGCTCGCCATCCATGATCTCGTAGGCAATTTTGCTGATTTCACCGGGACTGAATGACTCTTTATCAAGGGGTTTGAGCTTGCCATGGAATTTGGCACAAGGAGGGGCCCCAGTACTTAAGAAAAGGTCAGAACCGCCATTTTTAGCCAATATGGTCAGGTAGTCATTGAACGTCATTGCGGGCCTTATTGTTCTTTTGGGAAGTGTTGACTGTACGGAAAGTGTCGCCCCCCAGGTAGGGGGGCGGTGTATTCTATTCGTAAAATGTGAACCTCAGGCCGTGAGCAGGAACGCGGTGTTACTTACATCACCAGTTGCACACGGTCGCTCTCGCAGCTCATGGTCGCGCCAATTTCTGTTTCTGCCAAGCCGATTCCCAACACATCGAGGAGTTGGTCGACGATCGCCATCAGAATCGGGGACAAGACCGAAGTCAGGAGCGCAGAAATCGCGTCCGTTAATGCGTTGGCAGCACTGCCTACCAGGAAGAGAAGGCCGCCAAGCAGGTTGACGCCGATGCCGTCGCCAGTGTTGTTTGGCTCGTAAAACTCCAGCTCTAAGCCGAGCAAATTATTTTCTAAACCGGAGACCAGGCTGTCAGAGTTTAGGCCCTGATAGGCATTTTCGCCGGGCTGAACACCGAACTCGGGCAGGAATTCGTCGCTGGGAGAGTTAACAAAGTTCAGTGTCTGTGAGCCGCTTAGCAGGTCGGTATCCAGCCGGAGGCCGAGCCCTCCGCCGGTAAACGCTTCGCGTGCGGCATCGGCGGGGTTGTTGGTCCAGCTGTCGCCATCCCAGTATTCAGTCCAGCAAATCAATAGGATCGTGCATTGATAGCGAATCCGTTTCGTACCCAGATCAAGTATGGGCACAGGGGTGACAGAGGGCTCTTCTTCGGCAAATGCATTTGTGGCGGCGTCAGCCATGGTGTCACCCATTCTGCCGACTTTGATACTCGCTGCTGCGGTGCTGGCAAGAGTCTCCAGGGTCTTGTCACCTTCATCGCAGTCGTATTGGGTCACGCGGCCATCACCGCCCCCTGCCTCAAGTAGTATGTCTAAACGAGGAGAGCTGAGAACTTTGATATCAAGCAGGTCTTTTTGAATGTCGCAGTAAACAACACAGCTCAGGCCTTGCAGTACGCCAACAATGTCCAGAGACAGCAAGCTGGTCAGTACGCCACTAACCCCGGTTAATAGTGGGCTGGTCAGCAAGTCTGTGAGTGTGTTCAGTGTGGCTCCGACAATGGGAAGATCCAGTGAGACAAAGGTTCTGACTTGGGCCGATCTTACATAAATCCCGTCACTGCTGTAGGGCGCCTCACTGGCAAGCTTCGGGTCGCCCACGGCAGTCAGGTTCGGTGGATCGACCACTTGTAGCTTGATGGTGGCATTGACCAGTCCGAGCAAACTGACGGGGATATCTGCCGCGATGGCTGATTTGGAATTGGCTAATTGAATACTGCCTTGCACCAGTTGCATGAGCTGCAAGCCCACGTCCAAGGCCGTATCAGGACTGGCGGTCTGTACCTGGAGCAGTTCGCCCAACGAGAGCAGGGGGGTTGCAGGCGGTATTGCGAGCTGAAGGTCTTGCAGCGCGGTGAGCGTTAATGTGCTCGCATTACCCCCGGCCTGAAGGACGTCAGCAGCAACCACCAGAAAGTCGTTAATACTCAATTGGGTATTCAGCACGCTGTCGTAGTCGCCAACGTCCAGTCCCAAGTTCAACGCCAAGGCATCCGAGTAGTTGAGGAGATTCAAGTCGGTATTGATCAAGCCGTCCCACTGGCCGACGCCGAGGTTCAGTGTTGTTCCCAGCAGACCACCCAGCACCGAGTTAAGTAAAGCTGATTGGCTGCTGTCTACTGTCAGGAGGGTACTTCTAATGTGCAGTGAGGCCAGTGGTTGGCAGGCTTCGGCAACCCCCTGAGTTCGCAGAGTTAGGGTTGTCGGGCCTGCAGTCAGAATTGAAAAGATCGATGACTGAACGGTTCTACTGAGAGTGACGCGTACCGCTTTACCCGTTTCGTCCGCGGTAAATGCCTTGAATGCTCCGTTTTCGTCGGCAGGCCCGCTGATCAGCCCGAGTTCAACTTGTACGCTACCGGTGTCACCCAAAAAGTTATTTCGATCGGCTGATAGGGTAGCTTGTGCCGCGGCTAAGCGGTCTGCTTCAGTCATGCTTTGGTCACGACAATACAGTCGCGCAGTTTCCAAGGCCGCTAAGTCAGCTTGGCTTTGAAGTGTACGTTTTTCCAGGAACAAGCGACCCGTGTCGATGGTAATGGCCAGAAACGCCAGCAGTGCAATCATCATCACCGCTGACGCAATAGCAATAACGCCCCGTTGCTCACGCGGCAGCCGGATAGTTTCAGATCGACGAACGGGTCTCATGGCGTTTACTTCTTGTCGCTAAAGCTGGTGTCCACAAAGGATTGTGGTATCGGTTGGGCGAAACTTTCTACATAGCGCTTATACGTACCCACACGTGCTTTACCACTTAAGTGCTGTTCTTTATCTGAGGCGATATCGCCTGATCGTTGGGCAGCCATCGCTTTAGCCACAGCGCTTTCTGTGCCGAAATCTTTCGTGCTTTGATCGCTGGCAAAAACTCCAGTACTGGTTAACACAGCGATTGCAAACAGTATTTTTCTCGGTTGCATACGGATTCTCCTAATTAATAACCGCTCGCTTGGCGACAGCGGGCTCGGCAAAATGGTTTGCTTTTTCAATCAAGCTTTTGAACTCTGCTTCTTGAATATCGTTATTCTCGGCCATGCGCATTGCCGTCCTGCTATCGCCGTCGAGTATGAGGCTCATGATCATATTTCTCAGCGCTACAGGGTGGCCCGGCTGAAGCTGAAGCGAGGTCATGAATTCGCGCTGAGCCGCCTTGAAGTCCTGCATGGCGAGTAAGATGAAGCCGTAGTCATTACGTATGTCGGCATTCGTGGGCGCTAGGCGGCGTGCTTTAAGCATGTGCTGGTGAGATATTTCTAGGTCGCCACGCGTTGCTAAGATTTTTGCCATACCGGCGTGGCCATAGGCCGTCATGCAGGTCAAGCTGAGCTCTCGGTAAACGTCATAAGCTTCAGAGAGCATTCCTGTTTTCCTCTGTGCTTCTGCCATCAGCCAGAGGGCGCGTGGGCTGCCAGAGTTGTCATTTTCCAAGTGAGCAAGGGCAGAGTAGTAGCTGCCTTCGTCAATAAGTTGGGCAACCAAATCGAGTTTAATGGTTTGAGGCTGGCTCAGTTTTGTCCCGCAGTCTGCCGATGTTTGGTAGTTAGTCTCTTTTACGCTCGCGCAAGCAGAGATAGCCATTACCGTTATGATGACCAGAGCGGAGCGGGTAAATGATTGGTATCTGCGCATTTCTCTTACCCTCCGTTTCCGAGCGTTGAAAGGCTCTTCACCATAGAGAGGAGTCCTGGGCCTGCAGTGAATATCAGTAGCGCAGGAAACAGGAATACCATCATTACCAGCGACATTTTTCCCGATAATTTATTGACGTATTCCTGCAGTCCCAACTTCCGGCGATTTTGCAGCAGGGTGTAAAGCTCATCGAGAGATTTGTCGATACTTCCACCGGTGATTGATTGCTGTCGTATCACAATCAAATACTCTTTAAAGCCCTCGGCGCTGCTGCTATTGATCAGCTCGTACAAGGCTTCCTCTTGGCTTTGGCCGGCTTCGATTTTGTTGACGCCCAGGGCGAGTTCCTTTGCGCAATTTGGCGCTAGCTCATGGAGCTGTTCGCATATCACCCCCATTGTTTTGGGCAGCGACAAACCAACGCGCCAAAGCATGCGTGTCGTTTGAATCAGCATCATCGTTTCTTTATCGAGTGCGTTCTGGCGATCCTCTGCGACTTTTTTAAGGATAAGGTATGCGAAGACGGCTCCTGCCAGCAGGGACCCAAATACGGCAGCTAATATCTGGCCGATATCCATACCTTTGTAGAGCGCGTAAGTGCCCCCTGCGAGTGCGGCCAGTACTATCGTGGCAGACGTCCCTCCAAGGGCGCGCAATTGTTGTGTACTGGTGAACAGGCCAGCGCGTCGTAGCAGCTGTGACAGCGACGCAATATGGGTGTTTTCTTCACGCAGCAATCGCCACGTGTCGTGTTTTCCAAATTCAAGGCGGTCGCTTGGCTCATCGTTGCTACCTGCATACGCCGTAGCAAGCAACAGCACCGGTGCTGTGCAGAGAATGAGCGCGCCAATGATAAAAAAGTAGTGCTGGGCTTCCATTGGGTGCTTCCTTATGAATCTATGGAATTAATCATTCGCCAGAGAACAAAAATACCTGTCAACTCCATAAAGCCTGCGAAATAGAGCATTTTTCTGCCGGAGCTCTGCTCCCAGACATCCAGCATCATTTCTGGGTTGGTATAGAACATATAGCCGCCGATCAAAATAGGTAGAACGGCCAATACCACGGCGGTGAAACGCGTTTCGCCAGTCATTGCGCTCAATTCACGCTTACCGCTTTCTTCCAAGCGCAGTATTCCCACGATATCGTCGAGAATAGTGCGGATGCTCCCGCCGTACTGCTCGTTAATACGTATCGCTGTAGCAAGAACGTTGAACTCGTGCAGTTTGGTGTTTTGTGCTTCTCGCTCGAATGCCTGATGGAGCTCGTAGCCCATGTGTACACGACGAACTACCCGGCGCATTACGGTACCAAGGGGGCGCTCAAGCGTTTCAACGGAGTCGGCAAACGCATTTTCAACCGAGATACCTGCGGAGAGCCGCCGAGTTACCTGATTGATAAATGATGGCAGCTGCTCGAGCATTTTTGCTCGACGTTTGTTTCCCAGAACTTTTATTGCGAGGAACAGTACGGCGATTGTTGATACAAATATCAGCAACGCGATTTGCATCGGAAAAAGTGCGAAGCCGAGGAGTGAAGCCGCGACCGCACACGCCAGCGCACCGTAGATCGCCATTGGCGGTAGCTCAACGCCATTCCCTGCCAGGTAATCGACGACAAAAGTTGGCACGCCATCTCGCTTGGTATTGATACCGACATCCGTCGTTTTCGCCGGTTCTTCAACGTTAACGAGCAGTAGCAATACGAAGGCCAGCCCAACTACAAGACCTACAAGCGCGATCCAAAACCAGAACATAGGTGCCGCCCCTATACCGTTTTTACTACATCATCAAGCAGGGGGATTTCAGTGCTGTCAGGACATCGTTCCAATTTGCCATTGGTCGGATTCAGCGCAAAAATCTCCTTTAAGGCCACGCCGTCTTTTGTTCCGTTGAGTTCGCATATTTGCAGAACGCAGCGGTGACCATTGGCGAGCCTGCCGATATGCACGATCATGTCCAGTGCGCTGCCGATCATCTTCAAGATCAGCTCACTCGAGCCTTTGAAACCCGACATGCCGACCATCATTTCAAGGCGGGTCACGGCGTCCTGGGCGGAGTTCGCATGGACGGTACTCATAGAGCCTGCGTGTCCGGTATTCATGGCTTGCAGCATATCGACGACTTCAGCACCACGACTTTCGCCAACGATAATCCGGTCCGGACGCATCCGCAGCGCGTTTTTAACCAGTTCTCCCGGACTGACGAGTCCGACTCCCTCGTTGTTGGCCGGGCGGGTTTCGAGTCTGACCACGTGAGTGTTTCGCAGCTGAAGCTCTGCGGCATCCTCAATCGTGACGATTCGCTCACCCGCGGGAATGTACTGGCTGAGAATATTGAGCAGGGTGGTCTTACCTGAGCCGGTTGCACCACTGATCAGCAGGTTCTTACGATTGCCTACGGACTTCGTTAAAAAATCCAGTGCTTCTTGGGTAATTGAGCCGCCAGCCAGCAGCTCTTCGGCTGTCAGCGGATCTTTTCTGAATTTTCGAATCGAAAGGCAGGGACCGTCCAATGCCAAAGGAGGAACAATGGCGTTAATACGGCTGCCGTCCGCCAAGCGGCCGTCCACGATCGGGCTGGATTCATCAATGCGCCGCCCTAATGGAGAGATCATCCGGCGAATAACACGCAGCACGTGTCTGTCGTCCAGAAAGCGGATCGAAGACTGCTCCAGCACACCCCGGCGTTCGACAAACACTCTGCGCGGACCATTAATCAGAATATCGTTGATTTCCGGATCCTCGAGCAATACTTGCAGTGGGCCGTAACCGATAATTTCGTCGAGCAGCTCTTTCTCGAGATTCTCAAAGCGAGTGCGGTCGATGATCACTTCATATATACGGCAATACTGGCGTATATAGGCCGCGATAGCCTCTTCGAGTTTTTTCGAGTCGTCGTCGTAGATGATATTGTCATCTTCGATACGGTCGATCACGAAGCGGTGAAGAGAGGCCTTGAGGCTCTCGTAGTCATCGTTCGGTGATGGCGTTTGGTTAACGGCTTGTCTGCGCTCTTTCATTCGCATCTACGGGCTCCCGTGCCTTAGTTGGCAAAACCGACGTCTGATTTTCTGGTTTTACTTGATGCACGATTTACCGCCTCTTTATCCATATCGCGGAACAGCATATCCGTGAACGACGGAGCGTAGTTGCTGTAGGTTTCCCCGGGTAATTCAGGGAGCTCTGCATCTTTAGCAATTGGCTTGACCAAGTGTGGGGTAACGATCATCAACAGCTCTTTGTCTTCCTGCTCGAAGCGTGTTGAGCGGAAGAGGGCGCCGAGAATGGGGATATCTCCCAGTCCGGGCAAGCGATCAGCGTTTGCAAAGGTACTCCGGCTGATCAAACCACTGATGATGAAGCTTTCGCCCGGTGCGAGCTGGATAGAGGTGTCGGTTCGACGAACATTAAGTGATGGAACGGATACGCCACTGGCCTGGACGCCGCTGGTGAAATCCAAGTCGCTGACTTCAGGAGCAACTTTCAGCATGATGCTGTCTTCGCTCAATACAGTGGGAGTGAGTTGAAGCCGAACGCCGAATTGTTTGTACTCAATCTGAACTCGTCCATCTCGGTTTGATACCGGATACGGAAATTCACCACCCGCCAGGAATGTTGCCGTTTGCCCGGAAAGGCTGACCAGTGAGGGTTGCGCCAGTGTGTAAGCATAGCCATTGCGCGACAAGGCGTTGATCGCGGCTTTGAAATTACCGGTATCATGGCCAACCAAGATCGAGGAAGAAGTGCCGCTATTTGTGGTGTACCCGATCAGTTGACCAAGAGGAGTGGGGTCGAGAATCGATAGCAAGCTGCTTGAACCACCGGCTGCTGATGTATCGCCGCCTACATATGAGAGCGCAGTACCAATTTGTTTCAATTCCGAACGGCTGAATTCAACAATTCGAATATCGGTCTGGACTTGGATGGCACCAGTTTGATAGGTGTTGTCCAGCGAGGTAGGGCCGCCAGCAGTCAGCAGGCGGTCATGCTGCTCAAGAGACTGGGTTTGACCTTCCAGACTGACAAATCCGCCGCTGGCGTCTACGGCAACCCCATTGCGGGCATTAGCGGGCAGGGATGGAATGACATCGATCTTGAATTCGGTCGGCTCACGTCCGCCTTGCCATAGTAATAACGACGTAGAGCCGGCTTGTTTTGCGGTGATTAAGAATTCTCTGGAGTTGAGAACTTTCAGTGTCGCGATTTCCGGCCGACCAATGGCGCTGCGCTTTACACTGTACTTTGTTGTGAGCATCTGCTGCTCGCCAGCTTCCAGTCGCAATGTTTTGAACGGGGCCGCACTAGCCGCCGATATCAGGCTAAACAGTAGGGCAATGATCGCTCCCTGTTTCATGACAGATACTCCATATCGATAGTCGATTCGACGCATTATTGGCTCACCCGAATGGTTTCAACTTTGTCGCCGTTATATACATAAACAGATTTCGGTGGTGGTGCAGGCTTGAAGCCGGTAACCGCGCGCATGAGAGTTGCTTTGTCTTCGGCAGCGTCCTCAGGAAGTTGCTCGCCTTCTTCTAGCGCTAATACGTCGGCTTCACCGATTGCCGACAGGCGAAGGTCACCATTGTGCTCGGCCAACACGAGAATATTGATATCGTCGATAGCCACTTCGAGTACCGCTGATCGACTGCGCTTGCCGGTATCCTTGTTAGCCGCTTTGTTATCGCCTTCGGTGCTCATCTGGCTTTCGCCTTCAATCTCTGCACCGTAGGCAATCAGGCGGATATTACGCAGAACGCGCCGAGCCATACTTTTGTCGTTGGTTTCCTTGCTCGCCCGACTGTTGAAAATGACATCAACGTAGTCACCGGGCTTGAGGAAGCCACCGGTACCAATCACTTCGTCGACTTTCACTGCGATGGCGCGATGCCCCGGACGAATTTGCGTGGCGAGTTCACTATCGTCCTCGAAGTCTGTCGTGCGTATGACTGCGCCTTTGAAAATATCGCGCTCGCTGCGTCGATTGATGAGTTCGGCAGGGGTGTTGAAACTGCCTTCGACGGTGATGGCGTAGGGCACCTGCATCAGATCTTCTTCGGTGAGCTGCTCACCTTTGCGGATGTCCCGAGTCGCGATCATTAGCTTTTGGGCGTAAGTGTATGAATCGGCAGCCGTTGCCGCTGACTGACGTTGCACTTGCCGCTGGGCATCCTCCTGACTGATGCGATAGCCAATAACGCCCATAACAACTGCGCTGATGATAAGCAGTGCCGCGATGATTTTCAGAGTCCTTGCTTGCATGGGTATATCCCTTAAAGCATTTGATATCAAAGTGATTTTTGGGTTGTTCAAGCTGCGCAGTGCCAGCTTATGTCACACTATTTGTCCCTGATGCTAGATTGTGTGACCTTGTGTCGATATAGGGGGTCGTACGTATACTTCCCTGTAAACGTGCTCTGTGTCACATGCGTAAGCTGGCAATGCCAACCAGCCTTTCCGGTAGGTCTGGGATTTCGCCTATGAGAGGTAAATTGATGCCGTTTAGCAAAGGCGCGGCACCGAGCCTAACCTTACACAACATCTCTACATTACAAGAGAAAAAGTCGTCAGCCGAAATGGCTTCACTGACGACGGATGCAGAGAGCCAGTCTAGTGATTGCTGCACTTGCGCAGTTACAACGGGCTTTAGTTCTGCTTCTGTACATGTTGATGCTGCGCACTCAGCAGCTAATGCAGCACGGAGTGCATCTTCTGCTGCGTAGGTGAAGCTTTGCATCATCAAAAATGCCGTTCCGTAACAAATGATGCCGTAGATAATGGCGAAAAATGCAGGGAAGATAAGGGCGAACTCAATGGCTACCACTCCTTTTTGTTGCTGTGGTGCTATTTTGGCTAGAGTGTTCAGCATTTCTAAATCCCTATTCGAGCGTTGAGAGCTTCCCGCTTCGCTACTCTCGATCAAAGTTGGAGGAACTGGAGCGTCTCGTAGTACACTGCGCCTAAGAAGATGGCCGTTCCAATTGGCACGCCAAGGTCGGCTTTCCCACCTCTCTTATTGCTTCTGCCTATTGTTTGCACTTTTAGTTTTTGAATGAGTACGAGTGAAATAACCCCCGTCGAAAAGGCAAACAACATTTGCATTGTGCTCCATGCTGGAGCGAGCGCTAAAAGTAGTTTTACATCGCCTCCCCCGAGGACGCCTTTCATGTATCCCGGTAAACATATGCATAGCGCGACGGCAATATTCAACAATAGCTGCCCAAGCTTTACGTCAGTAAAGACACATAGGGCTATAGATAACGCCGCAATGGCGACGTTAATGCAGTTGGGAATCCGTCTGTACTGCCAATCAGACCACGCCACCATTGCCAGAATGGGAATAAGGATGGCGGTCATGGCCTGGTTGTATTGGCAGGCGGCTTTATGCTCCGCTTGGGTTTTGCACGTTGCTGCTGATTGCGGTGAAGACGCCAGTAAGATCCAATGCCACTACGGCGGCGTATATCGCGCCGACGAGTACGGCAGCCATTACGGCATACTCAATAGCACTGGCTCCGCGCTCGTCACTTGCCAGCTGTACTACACGATCTTTAATTTGTTTCAACATCATGGGCTCTCCATTGATAAAATTAGGCAGGCCGATGCATAGAGGACATCCTGTCGACCATGTGTGTAATGTCGTACTTGCACAGATTAAAGGAAATAGGTATTTGCCGTAGTGAGACTAAAATTGCCAATAATGGGTAGCGTCTGTGCACTCTGACTCTTCTATAAAAGAACAAAAGGTGTTGATACGCAAGAAGGCGATGGATCTTTTAGCCCGTCGTGAGCACAGTTTTTATGAGCTGTATCGCAAACTGCGTGTTCGATATCCCGATGAAGGCCTTGAGGGCCTGCTGGAGGAGGCCATTCAGCGCCTGGCTGACGAGGGCTTGCAGTCTGATGAGCGATTTGCTGAAAGCTATCTTCGCCTTAGGGTTGGGGCAGGGTTCGGGCCTCAGCGAATACGCATGGAGTTGCGTGACAGGGGGATAGAAGACGGTCTGATAAGTCGGGTTGTTGAACACAGCGGTGAAGATTGGCTGCTGCGGGCCTGTGAGGTTTATGAGAAAAAATTTGGCAATGATCCGGTGAATGAGCGCCGTGAACTGGCAAAGCGCCAGCGGTTTTTGCATTATCGTGGCTTTAGCCCGGAGTTGATCCGTCAGGTCGTGGACGGATGAGCACTGTCATGGTCAACATGGCGAAAAGGGCTCCATTTGTTTTAAAGGACTGCGTTTATATGAAGAAGTTAATCATTGCCCTGTTACTTTCCTGCGGTGTTGTTCAGGCTCAGGCAAGCGAGGGACTCAATAGCGATGGTATTCAGGCATTGGCGGACCAGTTGTCGCTGAATGAGGCGCAGCGTGAAAAGGTGAATGTGCTCATTTTGCGTTACGCAGAGCAGGCGGCAGCCCTGCAGAAGGAAAGTGTGGCACTGCGCCAACAGATGCAGGCTCTCCCTTTGACTGAGCTTAGTCGGGATACTATCAAACAGCTTAGTCAGCGCGCTGGGTCCGTGGCAGCAAGACACACCGGTGCTGTGCTTCAGACCCAATTAGAGTTTTACAAAGTGCTCAATGCGTCTCAAAAGGCGGAATATGCTGAGTTGCGCAAGCAGGGGAAGGCTAAGAGCAACAAATAGCCCCCCGCCTGTAAAACACTGGCCAGGGGGCGATTCGTCAAAGTTTCTGTATGCTGAAGCCCCCGTCGCGGAGCCACTCTTCCAGCTGCTCCGCGCGGCTGGCGTTGCTCAATACCGCAATACTTGGCTCGACACCTTCCAGATACTGTTTGGTCACACGTTTCAGATCATCGCCGGAGACCGCCAGCACGCGTTGACGGAATCGACGGCGATCCTCCAGATTGCGGCCGAAAATACGGTTGTGATAGTCCTGTTTGGCCTCACCGGCCGGTGACCCCGGGCGGTCGATGCTGCCGACAACCCCCAGAATGGATTGCTCAAGCGCGTCCTCTGAAACCGGGGTCTCCAGCATCCAGTTGATTGCTGAGCGGAAGTCGTCGAGGGTTTCCTGCAGGCGAGGGTCGCGGTAAGAGTAGAAACGGAATGCCGCGATGTTGGAGTCTTGCGATGCGCCGCCGCCATAGGCGCCACCCTGTTCGCGGATGCAGCGATGCAGTATACCGTTGCGCAGATAGACTGCCAGCACGCTGAGGGCCGGCGCGTCAGGGTGATCGGACGGCACTGTGGGGTAGGCGCTGGCACAGAAATTGACTTGCGAGTTGGCGCACCAGAACTCTCGGCGTTGGCCGCGAACGGTCGCCAGCTGCAGCGGCGCCTGCGAGGAGGCTTGGAAGTCTGCCCAGATCGCGGCAAGCCCGGGACTGTGTTCATCGAAGCCGTGTTGTTCGGCAACTATCAACAGGCGTCGCTGCGCGGCGAGCAGTTTTTGGTGCAATGCGGTGAGTTGCTGGCTTACGCCTTGTTTGCCCTCTTCGCTTTTCAGGGAGTCGTCGATTGCCTTTAGTGCGCGGATTCCTTGGAGGCCGGCGAGTTTCTGGTTGAGTTCGGCAATCGGGCTCATGCCGCCGCAGGCGGCAGCCATTGCGAGCCCGTGCCCGTTGCCGGTGATGGATGACTCCCGGCGAGCCCGAATGTGCGCCACAATGTCAGTGATGCGCTCCACTTCGTCGAAACGCAGTTTTTCCAGTGTGTCGCGCATCAGTTGTGCCTGTTCACTGCTGTTGCGCAGTAAGGCTTTCGATGACAGGACCAGGAAGGCCTTCATCTGCTGTTCATCGCCGATATCGCCCCGCATGCTGGTGTAAGCAGAAATGCCCCCGCATACAGCGGCCTGACGAGCTTGCACCTGCAGGTAACTCTCATTGCCAAGGCCAAGCTCTGTCAGGGTCTGGGTGTAGATTGGCAGCAGGCTCAACTCTGCTTCGTCAAGCAGGGGAAGCTCGATGAGCAGTTGCTGGTAGATCAATCCATTGGTGCCGCTGGGATAGAAGGTGTAAGGCAGATTGCCGAAACGGTCGTCGCGGTAGTCCAGTACGGGCATGTCTGGCGCCACATCTTCGAGGCCGACTTTGGGCAGAATGCTTTCATCTTCCTGTTGGGTTTGGCGTGTTTCCAGTGCCGCAGCCTGCTCGATAATGGCCTGTTTTTGCTCGTCGCTGAGACCGGCCTTGATATCGGCAAGGCGCTGCTTTTCCGCCTGCTCTGCGCGCTGCTGGTATTGGGCGTCGGGGCTGAATATCAGTGTTACCCGGTGAGGGTTGTCGATAAGTTGTTGCAGCAGTCCAGTGATATAGCTCGGCTGAGCGATTTTCTGACGCAGACGCGCCAGCGCGGGATCGAGATTCAGCGCTGACACAGGGTCGCCGCGGTGGGTTGCCGAGCCGAGGGCATTCAGAATCAACTGCAGGCCGTAGGGGTAGCTGTCACCACTGATTTCCCGCTGCTGTAGCTCAATCTGGTGGAGCACCGACTCCACTTGTCCGGCGTCCACACCTTCGTCAATGAGCCGCTGCAGCGTGCTGAGGATCAAGTCCTCAACGGCGGTCATCTGCTCGGGATCACTGCCCTCAAGACCGCAGGCAAACACCATCTCACGCATGGAGTCTTCCAGTCCGCACATGGGAGACGGCGAACTGCCGAGCGAGCTGGTTTCCAGCGCGTGCAGCAATGGGCTGGCGCTGTTGTCGAGCAAAATGCCCGCCAGCAACTGGGCTTCCAGTGCGGTGTCCAGGTCGTTGCTCTGGCCCAGCAGCCAGGCCATCACGATATGGGTTTTGCCTTGAGGGTCCTCATCGGCGGGCAGGGGATAGGCTTCCTGAGCGCGAATTGGCGCGTGATAGCGCTTTTCCCTCGGTACGGAGATATCGTCGTTCAGCGCCTCAAAGCGAGACAGCGCCAGCTCTTCAAAGCGAGACTGCAATTCCACGGCAGGTGTGTCGCCAAAGCTCATGAAGATGGCGTTGCTGGGATGGTAATGACTCTCGTAGAAGGCCTTGAGTTGTTCATAACTCAAGTCGGGAATCGCTTCAGGGTCGCCGCCGCTGTTGTAGTGATACGTGACTGTCGGAAACAGGTATTTGCAGAGCGTGTGCCACAGGCGGCTCGGGATGGAGCTCATGGCGCCTTTCATTTCGTTGAATACCACGCCTTTGAAGACCAGCTCCGAGTTCGGGTTGCCGGGTTCGGCGAAATCAAGGCGATGGCCTTCCTGAGCGAAGTCCAGCGGGTGGAGGCGAGAGAAGAACACCGCATCCATGTATACCTGTAGCAGGTTGTCGAAATCCTTGCGGTTGCTGCTGGCAAAGGGATAAGCGGTCCAGTCTGAGCTGGTGAAGGCGTTCATGAAGCTGTTCAGCGAGCGACGGATCATCATGAAAAAGGGGTCGCGCACCGGGTATTTCTCGCTGCCACACAGCGCGGTGTGCTCCAGAATATGCGCCACGCCGGTAGAGTCGTGGGGAACGGTGCGAAGCGCGACCAAAAACACATTTTCGGGGTTATCGGCGGCTATATGGTAGTGGCTGGCGCCGGTTTTACGGTGGCGGTACTCGGTGAGTGTGACATTCAGCGCGTCGATTTCTTCACTCTGGATGATGTCAAAGGCGGGATGGGCATCGGTGTTCGCGATAAAGCTCATAGTCGTCCGTTTTATTGGTGGCCTGCGGTGGATGGCATGGCCGTATTGATAGAAGGTAGTGTGAAAGCGATACGGTAGATATAAGGCCAGAGTTTACCGGTAACAAGCCATGTTTGATCGCTTTCGTCAAAGGCAATGCCGTTAAGCACCGCTTCGGGACTGAGTCCCTCGGGCTGCAGCGCACTCAGGTCCAGCGTTGCCAGCACTTTCGTATTTCGGGCATCGATGACCAGCACCTCATTGCTGTACCAGCGATTTGCCAGGATGTAGTCACCATGGCATTCGAGCTCGTTCAACTTGTCGATGTGGTCATGTCCCCAAAGCTTCTGGCGGCTTACCAGGGCGAAATCACCGGGGCGCCGCCACTGTAGCGTATCACTGCCGTCAGACATGGCGAACATTTCTCGCCCTGAGTGATAGCAAAGCCCCCAGCCCTGGCCCTGATAGCGATGTTGTTTCAGTAAGCCAAAGTGCTGTGGGTCAAGCTCCAGCGCGAGCCCGGCTCGCCAGGTCAAGACAAACAGGCGTCCCCGGTAAAAGCTCAGTCCCTCGGCGAACAGCCGCTTGTCCAGCGAAACGCCGCGTAGCGTCGGTGGACTGTTTTCCTTGGGCGGGAAGGGGCGGGAAATGAGTTTTGAGTGACCGAAGAGTCCGCTGCTTTCATAGAGCTGGCCCTGATAGAGTTCCAGCCCTTGGGTGAACAGCCTTGTGTCGTGCGGGTACTGTGCGAGCAGTTCGTACGGCAGTGGGCTGGCTGGCGCGGACACGCCGCTCAGCGGGTAGCCGAACAGCGTAAAAAGTGTGAGTAAAAGCAGGCGTTTCAAGCGCAATCCACAAGTGAGCCAGAACGTATGGCGCTCACTATGCCAGCTTATCTCCGCGTCTGCACCCCGCTTACGCCTGCATGGCTGGCATGTGATTGCCGGTGTAGCTGACGACGGCGGTGTCACCTGAAAAGTCGATCATTTCCACCGCGCAGACGGTAAAGCAACTGCGGGTCATCAGCCATTGGCCGTCAATGCGCTGGTATTCATCGTCGTAGTGGCCGCCCAGCTGAACGCGCAGCTTGTCTCGGGTATTGATGCTCAGGAACCGAAGGCCGATATGCGCCGTGGCGCTGTCGTTGCCGGTCAGGGTGACCAGCGGGTTCTGGGCGTGGTGCATATCGACGATGTGGTCGTGGCAGCCCAGTTCTTCAAAGACCGCGACAAAGGCCTCGCGGCTGTCGAACTGCCCGATATGGCCGAAGTCGATATGGATCTTGCCCGGCGCGAAGCAGGCGAGCACGTCCTCCGGCTGCTTGGCATCGCAGGCATTGAGGTAGCGATACTTCAGCGCCGTAATGGCATTGATATCTTCTATTGCCTGAAGGCGCTGGGCGAGGGCCTGAATATCCGTCATGGCGGGTCCTTGTGAGCGTGTCGAATCAGCCGGGCATCTTGCCAAGTTATCGGCGGTTGCGCATCAGGTCGCGAATCAAAAAGCGGGCCGGGGCTAAATTTTCAGCCAATTGGCGGGAAATTGGCCGGGATTCGCCGCAGAGATAGCTGGCAAGCAGCTCGGCACTCATGGGCGTTGATGTCAGCCCGCGCGAACCGTGGGCGACATTGAGGTACAGCTGGCGATAATAGCGCCCGGCACGGGGAATTGCCCGCTTTGCGTCCTTGCGCAGCGCTGCGTAATCCTCGTCAAAGGCGGCAACGTCTGGGGCGGCACCCACGATGGGCAGATAGTCCGGGCTGGCGCAACGCAGTGCCGCGCGTCCACCGACGGCCTGTGCACCCGCTTTCAGCAGGTCTGGGCTGAGTTTGCGCAGGGTGTCAATATTGAACTGGTGATCGTGGTCGCTCAGAGCGGTATCGGTATTTTTCAGGTCGAAGCTGGCGCCAAGGCAAAAGCGGCCATCCGTCGGCGGCGCGAAGTAGCCGTCGTGGCAGACGACACAGCGCGGGCTTGTGTTGATGTCCTCCTGGTTGAAGTAACTGATTTGCCCGCGAATACGGCGCAGGGGGAGGGTTGCGCTCTGTGCCAGTTGGCGAGCTTCATGACTGCCTGCAATAACTGCTGCGTTGCCTGTTGCGATGAGTTCACCTTTGGTGTCCGAGGCCTGCCATTGTTCGCCATCGTCGGAAAGCGATGCGACTTCCCGGTCATGAACTCGCTCAATCAACGGATGATCCACATAGGCGGCACAGATGGCTGGTGGCGACAACCAGCCTGCCTGCGGATAGAAAATGCCGTCCCGATTAAGGGCGAGGCCGCTGATCGCAGAGGCCTGCTCTGCACTGAGAAACGCCAGCCAACGCTTGTCACCGAGCATCTCTTTCAAGCGACTGAATAACTCTGCCTCGCGGTCATTGCCCGGTAGTTGCAGCACACCGCAGAAATCACCCGTTCCCGATGCCCCAAAATACGCCTGTCGATAGTGCGACAGGGCATAGAGGAAGCTGCTCAGGGTAAACCAGTTCAGCGCGCCGGGCTCGGGTGAGAGCTTGGTGTATAAAACGCCCTGCGGATTACCGGAGGCTTCGCGGGCCAGTGTCGAGTGACGCTCGATCAGTGTCACGGCAATGCCGCGTTCGGCCAGGGCTCTGGCGGTGCTGCATCCGGCCAGCCCACCGCCAATAACGAGTGCGGATTGCGGCGCAGCACCTTTGCCGGGCTGGTGCCAAGGCACTGGGGTGAGTGGAAGTCGTTGCGCCGCTACCTCGCGGTCGACCGCTTGGGCATAGGCGTTAAACTCACCACAGAGCATTTCTCGTTTGCGGCCGTAGCCTTTGACCTTCTTAACATTGAATCCCACCTGCTTCAGACCGCGCTTAACCACTCCGGCAGAGGTAAACGTGGCAAAGCTGCTGCCGCGGTGGCTGAGCCGCGCCATGCTGTCGAACAGTGCTGTTTGCCACATGTCGGGATTCGCGGCGGGCGCAAATCCGTCGAGAAACCAGGCGTCTACCGGGCCCATGGAGACGTCGGGGCTCACGCTGTCGATTACCCCGTCGATCAATTGTGGCAAGGTGTCGAGAATGTCGCCAAAGAGAACATCCAGACAAATTTGTGACTTGTGCAGGTATCTGCGGTGCTGACCCGGTATCAGCGGCGGATAATTGTCTTGTAGAATCGTTGACAGCTCGTGAAGGCTTGGCCACGCGCCAAGGGCCCGTTTGAGGTCTTCGGGCCTCAGCGGATGTTTTTCGCAGGAGATGTAGTGCAGGGTCCAGTTCGGCGGCGCCGTACGCAGCCACAGCTCGCAGGTCAACAGGAAATTCAATCCCGTGCCGAAGCCGGTTTCGCACACGGTAAATCGGCCGGGTCTCGCGTCATCCAGTTGTTGCCATCGCTCTTGCAGACGGTTGTGTTCCAGAAACACATAGCGACTCTCGGCCAAGCCGTCATCGCGGGAAAAATAGACATCGCCGTAGTCGATGGCACTGGGAACGCCGTCTTGCCAGTCGAGTTCTGCGGGGACGATAAAATAAGGATGGTTGCGGTGAGCCAAGGTGGAAGCCTGCCAATAGCAATGGAAAAGCGGGGTGCATTGTAGCAGTGATGGGGTGTGAGTCTGTACGTTTAGCCCGTTGGCTGGCCCTGGCTGTACTCGGTTTCTCTGCCTGGGTGCAGGCGGCGGCCGTCGACCCACAGCAAAGCCGTATCCAGCTCGCGCTGGCGACTGAGCCGCCGACGCTGCACTCTGCCCGCGCCACCGATACCATAGCCAATTTTGTGCTGTCTCACCTGATGGAAGGCCTGTTGCGGTATGGCCCCGATGGTGAACTGATCGGCGGCGTGGCGGAGCGCTGGCAGCTCAACGAGTCGGGTGCGCGATTCTGGTTGCGGGAGGATGCTCGCTGGGCAGACGGCAAGCCGGTGAGGGCGCAGGACTTTGCCTTTGCCTGGCAATATGCCCTGCGCCCGGAAACGGCCTCGCAATACGCGTTTATTTTTTATCCCATTAAAAACGCCGAAGCGGTCAATCGCGGCGATATGCCCGCCAGCGCACTCGGCGTACGCGCAGTGTCAGATCGCGAACTGGTCGTAGAGTTTGACGGGCCGTGTCCGTATTTTCTCAGCCTTACGGCGTTCATGACCTACATGCCCCTGCGTGAGGATGTGGTGAATCACTGGGGACGTCGCTATGCCGCCGATGCTGACAAGCTGATGGTCAACGGGCCCTATGTGCTGGAGAAGTGGGTGCACGGCGCCGAGTTGCGGCTGGCTGCCAATGCTCGCTACTGGGATAACGAGAATGTGCAGATACGCCACATTGATTTGCCCTATATCACCGCTGACCCGAGTGCGCAGTTCAACCTGTTTCGGGATGGGCAGATTGCATTGGCAAACCTCGATACCGGCCTGCTGGACGAAGCGATTGAACGCGGCTTTGATATTCATCACTTTCAGACGGGCGCGCTGTATTTTCTGGAGTTCAACTTTCGCGAAGGGCGTATCAGTGCGAACCGGCACTTCCGCAAGGCAGTACAACATCTACTGAATCCCGAGTTACTGGTTAACAAGATTATCGGCTTGCCTGGTGTGCTTCCTGCTTACTCTCTATTCCCAATGACGGTTAAAGGCTTGGAGAAGCCCTTTCGCGAGGAATACCCTGTGTTGAAAGTTGAGCCGGATCTGGCGCTGGCACGTCGACATCTGGCGAAAGCCAAGGCTGAGCTGGGGCTGGCAGAATGGCCGCCGCTGATGCTGCTGTCGGGAGATAGTCCGCGTGCCCTTCAGGAGGCAGAGTACTACCAGTATCTTTTCAGGCGAGGGCTTGGCCTGGAGTTGCATATCGACCAGCAGGTGTTCAAGCAGCGCTTGGAGAAAATGCGGCGTGGGGACTTTGATATTGTTGTGGCGGCGTGGGGGCCTGATTTTGACGACATCATGACCTTTGCCGATTTGTTTGCTTCCTGGAATGACAACAACCGTGGGCGCTATCACAACCCCGAGTACGATAGATTAGTGCGTGCCGCACAGCGCAGCAGCGATGCCAAGCGCCGCTTCGACATTATGGGGCGCCTGCAAGCGTTGATTGTCGATGATGTGCCTATTTTGCCTACCTACGAGAATGCCTCACTGTACGTGCAGCACCCGCAATTGCATGGCGTCAGGCGTGCGGTGTTTGGTGGCGATCCGAGTTTTCGTGACGCCTGGATTGCGCCCTGATGCTGCGGTTTATTCTGCGACGCCTGCTGTCGGGAGCGATCACCATCTGGTTTATCGCTACGGCCACCTTCTTTGCGATGCACGCGGTGCCTGGAGATCCACTGACTCAGGATAAAGCCATGTCGCCTGCGGTAAGGGCGCAGCTAGAGGCGCGTTACGGCTTGGATAAGCCCCTGCCTCAGCAGTATCTGCAATTCATGAGCAATATGCTTCACGGTGATTTCGGCATTTCCTTTACGCAGGAAAATCGCCGGGTAAACGATATCATCCGCGAACACTTTCCCGTCTCGGCGACATTGGGGCTCGCAGCGATCCTGATCGCCCTGGTCGGAGGGGTGGCCGCCGGCAGTGTGGCGGCGCATTTTCGGCAGCGCTGGCCCGATCGTGCCGTGATGTTGCTGGTGGTGGGGGCCATATCGGTCCCCGGTTTTGTGATCGCAGCGCTCGCACAACTGCTCATTGTGCGGTTAAACCAAATGGCGGGCACGACGGTGATTCCCGTTGCCGGCTGGGGAGGCATCGGACATGTCTGGGTGCCTGCGCTGGTGCTGGGGCTGGGTACGCTGGCATACCTCAGTCGGCTCAGTCGCGCGGCCATGCTGGACGTGCTCAGCAGCGACTATATCCTCGCCGCCAGGGCGCGAGGCGTTGCCGGCGCCGGACTGTTCTGGCGACACCAGCTGCGCAATGTCTTGCTGCCAGTGGTGACCGAGCTGGGGCCAGCGGTGGCGGCGATCACTACCGGTGGTTTTGTGGTGGAGCTGGTTTTTGCCATACCGGGGCTGGGCCGCTATTTCGTGCAGGCGGTGCAGCAGCTCGATTACACGGTGATTATGGGTACCACGGTGTTCTACGGTGCCTTTCTGGTGTTGGTCGTGGTGTTAGTGGATATCAGTTATGGCTTGATTGACCCTCGCATACGCTTGGTGGGGGGGCGCGGATGATCCCGGTGTTCCGCTTTGCGCCCTGGCAGCCGCCGGTGCCTGCGACCGAACTGTCTCAGCCGACTTCGCAAGTGGCGTTCACGCCCGCGGTTCTGTTGTCGACGTCGATCGTTGTGGCGCTGCTGCTGTTCGTTTGGGCTGGGCCATGGGTGTGGCAATACGACCCCGCCCAGCAATGGTTGTCACATATTTCTCAGGGGCCGACGCCGGCGATGTCGGCGCTGGTGGTGGACGATACTCGACCACCCCGGCTGTCGACGGCGCCGCAGCGCCTGCAAATTGCGGAAAGCACTACCGAACGTGTCGCACTGCAATGGCCGCAGGTGTCTGGGGTCCAGCGTTATCGCCTTTACCGGGCTGGCGCAGAGCAGATTGGTCCGGGACTGCCGCTGTGGGAGGGCAGTGATCGGCATTACATTGACCGACTGCAACTCAGCTATCGCGTTTATCGCTATACCCTCGCCGATGCCGATACCGGGCTGCTGCTATTTTCGCTGGAAACACGACCAGAGTTTGCCATTTCAGCATTTGAAGCGGCTTTACAGGGGTTGATTCCGGAGGATGCCCGTGGCTTGCCGGAGCGGGTGTTGTTACCGGCGCATCCACTGGGCACCGATGCGCTGGGTCGGGATTTGCTGGCCAGGATGATGGCCGGTGGTCGCAGCTCGTTGTTCGTTGGGATTGTGGCGCCGTTGCTCTACATCGGCTTTGGTTGCGTGTTTGGCGGCTTGGCTGGGTATTTAGGCGGGCGTCTGGACCAATTTGCCATGCGTCTTGCTGACTTTGTCGTCGCCTTGCCGTTCTTGCTTTTCATGATTCTGCTGCGGATCTCGTTCGGGATTGGCCCCGGTGAAAACGGTATTTTACCTCTTATCCTGGCGATGTTGCTGTTGAGCTGGCCGGGAAGCGCGAGATTGGTACGAGGGCAGGTGCTGGCATTGCGAAGCCAGGCGTTTATCGACTCCGCGAGGCTGTCGGGGCGATCGGCGCCATTTATTCTTTATCGCCATATATTACCCAATGTGTTGCCGGTAATTCTGGTGGCGTTTAGCTTTGCCATTCCCTCGGCCATTTTTACCGAGGCGTTCTTGTCGTTTATCGGTATGGGCGTTTCGCCTCCCAGCACCTCCTGGGGCGCCATGTGCAATGACGGTATAAAAACGCTGTTGTCCAATCCCAGGCAGCTATTGCTGCCCGCCATGATGATCAGTATTGCGGTATTGGCCTTCAATACGCTGGGAGACGCACTGCGTGATGCCACTGACCGGCGTAGCGGAGGGGGACGCCTGTGAGCTTGTTATATGTTGACCAGCTGTCTCTGCGTATTGGCGACAATGCCGCGCTGCGAGACGTGTCGTTTTCTCTTCGAGAAGGCGAGTGCCGAGCATTGGTAGGCGAATCAGGTAGCGGCAAGTCGCTGACGGCCCTCTGCCTGCTGGGGCTTGCGCCGCGTGGGTCGGAGCTCTCCGCCAGACAGCTGCGGCTGGCGGAAGATATGTTGCCTGCGCAGGGTAGCCGGCAGTGGCAATCCTGGCGAGGGCGGCGTGTGGCGATGATTTTTCAGAACCCAATGACGGCGTTGAACCCAACCCGCACTATTGGCGCTCAGCTTGGCGAAGTCTTTTGCCTGCACCGGGGGATGACCCGGAAACAGGCGAAGCAGGCGTCGATAGCCTTGCTGGAACGTCTTGCGATTCCCCGTGCTGAAGCCCGTCTTTCCAGATATCCCTTCGAATTTTCCGGTGGCATGCTGCAGCGAGTGATGATTGCGCTGGCGGTCGCCTGTCAGCCTCAGTTATTGATTGCCGACGAGCCGACGACGGCGCTGGATGTGACGGTGCAGGCAGAAGTGTTGGCACTGCTCAGGGAAATGCAGCGTGAGCTGGGGACCAGCCTGTTGTTTATCAGTCACGATCTGGGCGTAGTGGCCAATATCGCCGATTCGGTGAGCGTGATGTATGCCGGAGAAACGGTGGAGTCTGCCAGCCTCAAAGCGCTTTTTACCGAACCTGCGCACCCCTATACCACAGCGCTGCGAGCCGCGGTTCCCCAGTTGCACAGCAGCCAGGCAATGCAGGCGATACCCGGCAGCCCGCCGGATTTACGTCAAGCTGTAAAGGGTTGTGCTTTTGCGCCACGCTGCCCACACCGAATGGCAATTTGTGAGGAGTCCCCGACCTTTATTCGCACCCCGCAGGGCAGCGTGACGCGTTGTTGGCGTTGGCATTCCGATCACCCAGACAACTGGCGGCTACAGTCATGACCGCGCCACTGCTTTCTTTGCGAAAACTGAGTTGTCATTTTCGGCAGGGCCGTGATTACCTGGCGGCCGTGGATGATGTCAGTCTCGACATATTTGCCGGAGAGGTTCTGGCGCTGGTCGGGGAGAGTGGTTCCGGTAAATCCACGCTGGGCCGTTTGATTGCTGGCCTCGAGGAGCCATCGTTCGGCGAAATGCGGTTTCAAGGTCAGTCTCTGGCCGGGCTGCGTGGACTCAAGCATCAGCGTGGTGCCATTCAAATGGTATTTCAGGATAGTTACGCAAGCCTGGATCCACGTATGCGCATTGTCGACAGTTTGGCGGAGCCCTTGCGCGATGTTCGGCTTCCGTCCGATGCACTGAGAAAGCGGATCGATAGCTGGTTGGATCGCGTTGGACTGGGGGCACGATTTGCGGACCGCTTTCCCCACGAATTGTCCGGAGGGCAGCGGCAGCGCGTCGGCATTGCACGGGCATTTATTGCCGAGCCGAAACTGGTGATTTGCGATGAGGCGGTGTCGGCACTGGATGTATCGGTTCAAGCACAGGTTTTGTCCCTGTTGCGCGATATCCAGCGGGATAGTGGAACAGCCATGCTGTTTATTACCCACGATCTGGCCGTACTTCCCAGTTTGGCTGATCGCATTGCCGTGATGTATCTCGGTGAGTTGTTGGAGTTGGGGACGACCGCGGCACTGATTAACGCGCCTATGCACCCTTACACCCGACAGTTGCTGGCCGCGCATCCCGAACCGAACCTGGATGCGCCGTTGGCATTGCCGGTCAGAACCGGCGCCTCGGAGCTGCCTCTGCCGCTGAGTCGCGATCGTGGCTGTCGTTTTGCCAATCGCTGTCCCTATGTCGACGACGCATGCCGTTTGACGCCACCTGTCAGTATTGAGAAGGACGCCGGGCATTTTGCCGCCTGTCATCGCCTGACTGAGATTGAAGCAGTGGCAGCTTCCGGGGGCTTCGATTAGCATGGATAAAGCACCACGACATGTAAGGAATGCCGACGAATGAATATCAGTATAGAAATCCCGGCCTTGATGGTAATGGCCAGATCGCTACTCAAGCGTTGCATTCTCGACGCGCAGCGGGTCGAGTCAAAACGCTATTTCAGGGAACTTGAGGCGGGCAACCCCGTACTGCTGAGTGACCTGTCGATGGAGGACGACTCGGTGCTGCGAGTCAGTCTGGAGATGAATGCGTCGGAGTTTTGTGGCCAGCTGAATTACAGCGCGTTTCGAGATCAACTGACGATGCTGATCGACACCTACAGCCGATATTTGAAAGCCGGACAGGAACCCAAGGTGTTGAGCGACGACAGCGGTGTGCAGCATGTGATCGTTTTGCCCGCAGTCAGCGAGATTCGCGGTCAGCGTAACGCTCTGGTAATGGGGTTTGACCAAAGTCGCCCCGCAAATCTGCGCCTGAAGTTGATGTTTGTAGATGCTGCACAGTTTATGGAAAAGGCCAGCTAGTCGCGTGTTGACAGTGAACACAAATACCGATAGCTTGCCGGGTTTATCGCTATAACTCGCAGTGCGCATGTCGGGATGTAATGCGCACGTACTGGTATGTGAATAACAAGAACGCTAACGAGGGGGCCACCTTGTCTGAGCAGCAACAGCAAATTGCCGAAACAATCAACGCCGCGAGAAAACGGCTGGACCTGGCGACGGATGTCGACCTCCAGCAGTTTTCCAGTCTGGTGGATATGTTTGACTACTGCGTAAGCAGCTATACGAATAACCCTGCCGTGAGCTGTCTGGGGTACACCCTCAGCTACGGCGATCTGGACCGTCTGTCGGCGCAATTTGCCAGCTATCTGCAGCAGCATAGTGGCCTGCAGCCCGGCGATCGCATTGCCATTCAGATGCCCAATATCCTCCAGTATCCGGTAGTGCTGTTCGGTGCATTGCGCGCTGGGATGATCGTGGTTAACACCAACCCGCTATACAGCGAGCGCGAGCTCAAGCACCAATTGAACGACTCCGGCGCGAAGGCGGTTGTCGTGCTGGCCAATATCGCAAAAACCGCTGAGGCGGTGGTGCCGGATACTGGCGTGGAAACCGTCATTGTGACGGAGGTGGCTGATCTGCATCCGCCACTGAAGCGCACACTGATTAATGGTGTCTTGCGTCACGTGCGTAAAGAAGTTCCTGCTGTCAGCTTCCGCAAGTCTATCCCGCTGCGTAAAGCGCTGGCGCAGGGCAAATCTGGCAATTACCAAAAAGCCCAGCCCAAGGCAGAAGATCTGGCGCTGCTGCAGTACACCGGCGGCACGACTGGTGTGTCGAAAGGGGCCATGATCAGTCACCTGAATTTGATGGCCAATGTGCTGCAAAGTCAGGCGAATTTCACCAGCTACAACCTCGGCATCGGCAAAGAAACCTTTATTGCACCGCTGCCGCTGTATCACATTTACTCTTTCATGCTGGCGTTCCTGGTCATGCTTGAGGGTAACCACTCGGTATTGATTCCCAATCCTCGTGACTTGAACAGCGTTATCAAGGAAATGAAACGCTGGAAGTGGAGCGGCATGAGTGGCATCAATACGCTGTTTGTTCAGCTTTGTAAGCATCCTGAATTTGCCAGTCTGGACTTCTCTGCGCTGAAGGTGACACTGTCGGGCGGTATGGCGCTGACCCACGGGGCTGCCCACGAGTGGAAGAAAATGACCGGTGCGGAAATCTACGAGGGCTATGGTCTGACCGAGACGTCCCCGGTGGTTTCTGTAAACCCCGGCAAGGGCAATCAGGTTGGTACGATTGGTATTCCCTTGCCCGGCACAGATATTCGTCTGGTTGATGACGACGGCAATGATGTGGGCGTGGGTGGTCGCGGTGAACTCTGCGTGCGGGGTCCACAGGTCATGATGGGCTACTGGCAGCGTCCTGACGAGACCGACAAGACCATTATCGACGGCTGGCTCCACACGGGTGATGTAGCGGTTGTGCAGGAAGATGGTTTCCTGAAAATCGTCGATCGTAAGAAGGACATGATTTTGGTGTCGGGCTTCAACGTTTATCCCAACGAAATCGAAGACGTGCTCAGCGAGCACCCGAATATTGCCGAGTGTGCAGCGATTGGTGTGCCCGACGAGAAATCTGGCGAAGTCGTTAAAATCTTTGTGGCGCCCAAGGAAGGCAGCATTGATGAAAGCGAACTGAAAGCGTTTTTGCGTGATCGTCTGACGGGCTATAAAATGCCGCGCTATATCGAAGTGCGCGACGAGCTGCCCAAGACCAATGTGGGTAAAGTGCTGCGCCGTACACTTCGCGACGAGGAACTGGCCAAGCGCGCTGCCAAATAACGCAGCACAATGCATTGTAAGGGCGCCCAGGTGGCGCCCTTTTTCGTTTCAGGAAGTTATGTCTGTCATTGATTGGAAAGCACTGAACACGCGCATAGCCCAAGCGTGCTATCGCCCGGACCAGTTTGCCCTGAAGCGCAAGTTGGCGCAGTTACAGCGCCGAAAAGATGAACATATTGAGGCTCCCCTCAAAGCGCTGTGTGAGCGCATTGAGGCCTCTGTACAGCGCCTCAGCGAGCGTCGGGCGCGATTGCCGTCTGTCAGCTATCCCGATTTGCCGGTCAGCCAGCGGCTGGATGATATCCGTGAGGCTATTGCCAGTCATCAAGTGGTGGTGATTGCCGGAGAAACCGGTTCTGGGAAAACCACGCAGCTGCCCAAGCTGTGTCTGGAAATGGGTAGAGGCGTGAATGGCATGATTGCGCATACTCAGCCGCGCCGCCTGGCGGCACGTACTGTGGCACAGCGTATCGCCGATGAGTTGCAAACACCGCTGGGTGAGGCCGTGGGTTATCAGGTGCGCTTCCAGGACCAAAGCTCGGCGAACAGCTATATCAAATTGATGACCGATGGGATTTTGCTGGCAGAGATTGCCAAGGACCGTTTCCTCAATAATTACGACACGGTCATTATCGACGAGGCCCACGAGCGCAGCCTGAACATCGACTTTCTCCTGGGCTATTTGAAAACCCTGCTGCCCAAGCGTCCTGATCTCAAAGTCATCATTACGTCTGCCACGATCGACGTGGAGCGCTTTTCGGCGCATTTCGATAATGCGCCAGTGATTGAAGTATCTGGGCGCAGCTTTCCTGTGGAATACCGCTACCGGCCGCTGGAAGAGCTGACGCCGGATCAGGACTTGGGTATTGCTGTCGAGTTGGTGCTCAGGGAATTGATGGCGGAGGGTGCGCAGCGCAGCGGCGATACGCTGGTGTTTTTGAGCGGTGAGCGCGATATTCGCGAGGTCGCCAAACATTTGCGCCACGCGCAACTTCCCGGGGCTGAAGTGCTGCCCTTGTATGCGCGACTCAGCAATGCTGAGCAGCAGCGCATCTTCGATCTCAATGGTCGCCGCGGCTGGCGTGTGGTGTTGGCTACGAATGTTGCGGAAACCTCGCTGACAGTGCCGGGCATCCGCTATGTCATTGATGCCGGGACGGCGCGCATCAGTCGTTACAGTGTTCGCAGCAAGGTGCAGCGCCTTCCGATTGAGCCGATTTCCCAGGCCAGTGCGAACCAGCGGGCCGGGCGCTGTGGGCGGGTTGCCGAGGGGATTGCCTATCGGCTGTATAGCGAAGAGGACTTTGAGCGGCGGCCGTTGTTTACCGAGCCAGAGATTCAGCGGACAAACCTCGCGGCGGTGATTTTGCAGATGCTGCAGCTGGGTTTGGGCGATATTCGCCGGTTTCCCTTCGTGGATGCACCCGATGGGCGGCTGATTCGCGATGGTTTTGCATCGCTGGCAGAACTGGGCGCGGTCGATGGTGAGCGCATGACGACGCTGGGGCGTGCGCTGGCTCGTTTCCCTGTCGATCCGCGTATTGCCCGCCTGATTATGGCGGCTGCTGAGCGTCACTGCTTGCGCGAAATGTTGATTATCGCCAGCGCGCTGAGTATTCAAGACCCCCGCGATCGGCCGGCGGATAAACAACAAGCAGCGGACGAAAAACATCGCCGATTCTGGCAGGACGGGTCTGACTTTCTCGCGTATCTGGCACTGTGGGATTACGCCGAAGAACAGCGCCAGAACTTAACCGCCAATCAATGGCGGCGCCTGTGTCAGAAGGAGTTTTTGAGCTGGTCGCGTATGCGCGAGTGGCGCGAGGTGCACTACCAGCTGGTGTTGATGTGTCGACAGCTCACATTGACGATGAACAAAGACGCGGCCGACTACGAAAGCCTGCACCGGGCCTTGCTGACCGGGTTTCTTGGGCAAATTGCCTTCAAAACCGAAAACCGCGAATACCTTGGAGCGCGCAATCGTAAATTGCGGATTTTTCCCGGCTCATCACAGGCGAAAAAATCTCCCAAGTGGATAGTGGCCGCCGAGTTGGCGGAAACCTCCCAGCTGTTCGCCCGCTGTGTTGGGAAAATCGAGCCAGAGTGGGTGTTTGGCATTAACGACAGCCTGCTCAAACGCCAGTATTCAGAGCCTCACTGGCATAGTCGCGGCGGCCGGGTGATGGCGTATGAACGTACGCTGCTGTACGGCTTGGCACTGCGTGAACGTCACCGGGTGCACTATGGGCCCATTGACCCGGTAATCAGCCGGGAAATTCTGATTCGCCAGGGGTTGGTAGAAGGGCGCTATCGGGGCAGTGCTGAATTTTTCAAATACAATCAGGCGCTGCGCCGCGACATTCTCGATATGGAGGACAAGGCTCGTCGGCGAGACATGCTGATTTCCGACGAGGAGTTTTATGCTTTCTATGATGAGCGGCTTCCTGAAGGCATCACGACGGGGAAGCAGCTGGAGTCTTGGCTGAAAAAATCCGCCGCGGATACCTCGCTGAGAATGTCGATGGCCCAGATGATGCGCAGCGATGCGGGTGTCGATGGAGCGCAGTTCCCCGATCAAATTTCCTGCGGCGATTATCAATTGAAGCTGAGCTACCACTTTGCGCCCGGTCACGCCGATGACGGTGTCTCGGTCTCGGTGCCGCTGGGCCTGCTGGCGAAAGTGCCCGAGGGACGGTTTGACTGGCTGGTTCCTGGGTTGTTGCGGGATAAATGTATTGCTCTGGTCAAGGCGCTGCCCAAGGCACAGCGCAAGCAGTTGGTCCCGGTGCCAGACTATGTGGATCGCGCACTCATACGGTTGGCGCCCAGTGACGACGCTCTGTTACCGGCGCTGGCGGCACGACTCGAGCAGATCAGTGAGGCGCGTATCGATGTGGCGAGTTGGGCAATGGCACCGGTCGATGACTTTTATTGCATGAATATTATTGTGCTCGATGACGCCGGCAGGCGTTTGGCGGGTGGACGTGATATTCGCGCATTGAGAGAGCAATTGGCTGTCGAGGTGCAGAAGAGTATTGCAGAGGAGAGCCAGGGCGGCTTCGAACCGCGGCGGTATCGCGAGTGGGTGTTTGATCAGCTGCCGGTAGAGCATCAATTCCGGCAGGCCGGTGCCACGTTGACAGCGTATCCGTGCCTGCGCGACTTGGGTGACGAGGTCGAGCTGGGGCTTGCCGAAACCCTGGAAGAGGCCGAGCTGCAAAGCGAGAGGGGAGTACTGCGCTTGCTGCTATTGCGCCTGCCGTCGCAGTGCAAGGCGGCGAGGGCTACGCTGTTTCGCGATAATACGGCCCAGTTGCAGTTCGCGGCCTGCGGTGTCCAGCGCCGGGACTGGATTGAAGCCGGTTTATTGCTGACAGCGCGACAGGTATTTCTGGCGGGGGACAGCGTGCTGCCGAGAACTGCCGAGCAGTTTGATGCCTGTTGGCAGGCGGGAAGGGCCGGGTTTGTTCCTCAACTGGAGCTGACCTCGGCAATGCTGTCCGACATTTTGGCCGCCCAGGCGGATATTCGCCGGCGCCTGAAAAAACTCAACAGCCTGAGCTGGTTTCACAGTATTACGGATATTCAGCAACAGCTCGATGGCTTGTTCCCGGATGACTTTATGACCCGCGCGGCACCGGAAAATCTGGCGAGTTACCCGCGTTACCTCGCGGCCATTCAGGAACGTATCGACAAACTCGACGGGCATTATCAACGCGATCGACAATGTACCCTGACGATTGCGCCCATGCAGGATGCGCTCAATGACGTACTGAGCGCCTCGCCAGGGCTGTGGCGCCAGTCGGCCTTGTTGCGTGACTACCGCTGGATGCTTGAGGAATTTCGCGTGTCGCTGTTTGCCCAGCGTTTGGGGACGTCTCAGCCGGTGTCCGAGAAGCGTTTAAAGCAACAGTGGCAGGCGGTGACTAAGGCGTTGGGCCTGCCACAGCGCTAAGCGTTTGTGGCATGGGAGGTGTCGATGAGGTGGTGTGTTTGCGCCGGGCTTTAGGTATAGTGGCGAGGTCTGAGTCATGGGAAAACATGTGAACATGTCACTGCCTAAAAGGCTGGTACTTCTGCTGTGCTGCTGCATACCGTTATTGGGACAGGCCGCTGAAGAGTACGGCAACGATCCCCGAGATCCCTGGGAAGGTTTCAATCGCGCTGTCTTTGAGTTCAATGACGTTGCCGATCGCTACGTGGCTGCGCCGGTTGCGCGCACCTACAAAAAAGTGACGCCAGACCTGGTCGATCAGGGTATCGAAAACGTGTTCAACAACGTCGGTGAGGTTAAAAACTTTGCCAACGACCTGTTGCAGGGTAAGCCGGGTGATGCTCTGGTTGATTTCAGCCGCTTTCTGATCAATACCACCGTCGGCGTGCTGGGAATTTTTGATGTGGCTGGGAAAATCGGACTTGAGCGACAGTCTGAGGATTTTGGTCAGACCCTGGCACACTGGGGGGTCGACTCTGGCCCGTATCTGGTATTGCCCTTTCTAGGCCCTAGCACGGTTCGCGACGGTCCCTCCCGTCTGGCCGATGGCTATGTATCCCCCTTGCGTGAAGTCGAGCCCTTTACGGCTGACCTGGGGCTGATGTTGCTCGATCTGGTGCAAACCCGGGCCAAGCTCCTGGGGAGTGAAGACCTGATGAGCGGTGACCGATACACCTTCATGAAAGATGCCTATATGCAGCGGCGGGAGTTCCTGATCAACGACGGCGAGCTGCAAGACAGCTTTGGTGATGAAGACTTTGAGTCTTTTGATTTCTAAGCCAAGAGGGCGGCTGTGAATCCTACACAAGCTTGTTGCTTGCCACGCTGTGCGAGGGTGAGTAAAACAGCGAAATGAGCAGACCACTTCGCCATCGGCTGTTACTGATACAACAGGCCGATGATATTCACCAGCAGTTGCTGGGCGCCCTTGAGGCGCTGCAGGTAGAAGTGCTGTGTGTCACCGATAACCGGCAGGCCCTGTTAGCATTTCGCGAGGAAGATATCGATATCGTGATGATTGATATCGATCTGCCCGGCGGCCGCGGTATTGACCTGTTGGACGAGATGGCGGCGGACCCCCGTGAGCTTCCACTGATTGGCGTGTCCCGCCGTAACAGTCTTGCAGATGTTCTTGCGGCAGTTCGTCATGGCGCTACTGACTACCTCTTGTTGCCTCCCGAAAGCCACGATGTGATCCGGCATGCGATGGAGCGCGCGGTAGAGCGCTGTGAATTGAAACGCGAGAACCTCGCGTACCGGCAAAAGCTGGAAAACGCGAACCGTGAGTTGCTCGAAAGCCTTACCCACCTTCAGCAGGACCAGCAGGCCGGTAAGCATGTTCAGCAGTTACTGCTGCCCGATACCCCCAAAGACATCGAAAACTATCGCTTTTGCCACTTTATCCTGCCGTCACTCTACCTGAGTGGCGACTTTGTGGATTATTTTCTGGTCGGCGAGGATCACGCGGCCTTTTTTGTTGCTGATGTGTCCGGCCACGGCGCCAGTTCTGCGTTTGTGACGGTGTTTCTGAAAAACCTGTTTGCGCGCAAGCGCAGTGATTTTCTGCACCGGGGCTCAACGGCCATTCTGTCGCCGGCAAAAATGCTGGCGATAGCCAATCGCGAGCTGTTGGAAATGGGTATCGGCAAGCACGTGACCCTGTGTGTCGGCGTGGTCGACCTGAAATGTAACCAGCTTTGTTACTCGGTAGCGGGCCATCTGCCGGCGCCGGTGCTGAGTGTCGATGGTCACGCCACCTTCCTGCCGGATCATGACATGCCGGTAGGGCTGTTTGCAGAGGCGAGCTTCACTGATCACATGATCAGCTTCCCGCCGGGTGCCGTGCTCACGCTGTTCTCTGATGGTATATTAGAGGTGTTGCAGCGAGACAGCCTGGCGGAAAAAGAGCAGGCCTTGCTGGACTTGCTCAGTCGCGGACAGTGCTCCTCGACCGAGTTGGCAGAGTCCTTTGGGCTGACGGAGTTGAAGGAAGCTCCCGATGATATTGCGATTTTAGTGGTTTGCAGGTTATAGGCGTATGCAGCCCGGAAAAATTCTGGTGGCCGAACAGGATGGCGCCTACGTCATCAAGTTGATTGGTGATGTGCGCCTGACGCTGTGCACAACACTGGACGAGTTCTTCGATGAAATGCTCGGCAGCTGTGGCTTTGCCAGCGTGGTGGTAGATCTTGCCGATGCCAGCAATATTGACAGCACCACGCTGGGGCTGTTGGCGAAGCTGGCGATAAAAGCCAAGCAGCGTTTCGCTTACGTCCCTGTCATCCTCTCCACCAACCCTGACATCACGCGTGTTCTCGACAGTATGGGCTTTGACCGGGTGTTTCAGATCCGTGAAGAGCCATTGCTCGATGATGAGGACCTGGGAGAACTGCCAGCCCTGCCAGACAGTGAAGACGGCGTGCGCAAGCGGGTCCTCGAAGCCCACCGTATCCTGATGGGCCTGAACGAGGGGAACCGGGCTAAATTCCGCGAGCTGGTTTCTCTTCTTGAAGGGCAGTGTTACTGAGCGTTTGCAGACCGTCTTACTGGTTGTTTTCGCTGATATTCATGGCGTCGCACACCATTAGTTTGGCGCGGATGAATTCGCGGTGGGGCAGATAGATCAGTTCGGCGATTTTGCGAATCACATGCTCTTCGTATTTGTCGATACGGCCGTCCTCTGCGGCGACTTCCCACAAGGCTTTGACCAGACTGAATTTCTCATCGTTGCTGCAGTTGTCGTTAATGTAGCGCGTGAAAGGGTACAGTGAGGTGGTGTCTTTGCCCTGTTCCTGAGCACGGGCCATGAAGGCTTCGATCTCGCCGCTTTCCAGGTGGAAATGGTTCACCATCAGCTCACGGATTTTCTCCAGCTCAGCGTCATCCTGCTGGTAATCAGATTTGCTGACCTCAAGCAGCAGCGAGGCCGCCGCCAGTTGCAGTGACATATTGTCGTCCTGCTTTGACGGGTCATCGTCGCTCAGCAGGTTTTTCAGAAACTCAAACATCGCCCCATTCCTTCAGCAGGGTTTCCAGTTTTCCCTGATCGGCGGCAAAGGCGCGGATGCCTTCAGCCAGCTTTTCTGTTGCCATGGCATCTTCGTTCATCGCCCAGCGAAACGCGGATTCGTTCAGATCCAGCTTGTCGAGGCTTGGGAAATCCGCGTCGGCGGAGAGTCGCTGTGGCAATTCACCGCTATCTGCATCCAGTTCTTCCAGCAGTGCCGGACTGATTGTCAGCCGGTCGCAGCCTGCCAGTGCTTCAATTTCGCCGATATTCCGGAAGCTGGCACCCATGACAATGGTCTTGTAACTGTGCTGCTTGTAATAGGCATAGATAGCCGAAACTGAGCGTACGCCAGGATCCTCATCTGCGTTGGCGGGACTGTGGCCGCGTGCGACATGCCAGTCGAGAATTCGGCCGACAAAAGGTGAGATCAATGTGGCGCCAGCCTCTGCACAGGCGGCGGCCTGGGCAAGACTGAACAGCAAAGTCAGATTGCACTCAATGCCGGCTTTTTCCAGCTCAGCAGCGGCCTGAATACCTTCCCAGGTGGAGGCGATTTTGATCAGCAGCTTGTCTCTGGACACGCCAGCCTGCTCATACAGCGCTACAATCTGGTGGGCTTCTTCTATGGTCGCGCGGGTATCGAACGACAGGCGAGCGTCCACTTCGGTGGATACCTTGCCCGGCACCAGTTCGGTAATTTCGCGGCCAATGGCTACCGCTAGGCGGGTACAGGCGCGTTTCAGGGCGATGGCATGGCGCTCACTGCGCAATTCTTCAGCGACCACTTGGTCGATCAGTTCGCGATACTGGGGCAGTTGAGCGGCTTTCAGAATCAGTGAGGGGTTGGTAGTGGCGTCGCGGGGAGTGAAGCGGCGAATCGCTTCAATGTCACCGGTGTCGGCCACGACGTCGGTCATGGCGCGGAGCTGTGCTAACTTGCTTTGCATTCCTGTGAGTCCTGTTCTTTTCGTTCCAGCTGCCGTTCGGCGAGCCGTTGCGCCGCCAGTTCAGTGATGGCCAGCGCTTCTTGCAGTACTTCAATGCCTGCTTCTTTGTGGTGTGCCTGTTGACTGATATGACGGCGGAATTGTTTACCCCCCGGCTGCCCATTAAACAGGCCCAGCATATGCCGACTGATATGGTGGAGTCGGGTTCCGCGCCCAAGTTCCCGTTCGATATAGGGGTAGAGGGATTCTACGACCTCAACGCGTGACAGGCGGCGGGGTGATTCCCCATAAATGCGGGCATCCACCTCCAGCAGTGAATAGGGGCTGTGGTAAATACTGCGTCCCAACATACTGCCATCGACCTGTGACAATTGCGATAGCGCGTCGTCAATGCTCTCTATGCCGCCATTGATAATGACTTCCAGTGTCGGGAAATCGCGCTTCAGGCGATACACCATGTTGTAATCGAGCGGCGGAATTTCACGGTTTTCTTTGGGGCTGAGGCCCTGCAGCCAGGCCTTGCGGGCGTGGACAATCACCGTGTTGCAGCCGGCGTCATGAATGCTGCCAACAAAATCGCGCAGCGGGCCGTAGCCTTCCTGGTCGTCGATGCCGATGCGGTGTTTGACGGTAATCGGCAGGGAGACGGCGTCCTGCATGGCTTTGACACAGTCGGCCACCAGTGCCGGGCGAGCCATCAGGCAGGCGCCAAAAAATCCGTTCTGGACGCGGTCCGAAGGGCAGCCGCAGTTGAGGTTAACTTCGTCGTAGCCCCACCGTTCAGCCAGCTTCACTGAGGCGGCCAGTGCCGCTGGATCACTGCCACCCAGCTGCAGGGCCAAAGGGTGCTCGATGTCGCCGAAGTTGAGATGACGTTCGGCGTCGCCGTGGAGCAGGGCACCGGTGGTGACCATCTCGGTATAGAGTACCGCGCGTCGGCTCAGTTGCCGCCAGAACACGCGACAATGTCGGTCAGACCAATCAAGCATTGGCGCAGCGCAGAAACGCCTGTCGAGCGCAGCGTGGCTTGATGGGGAGGCGGCTAAGTCGGTGGTGCTCATCGGGTCCGGTGGCTCTCAACGTTAAGGCTTGCTGTTATGGACTGTGCTCCGGTTGTGGCGCGCAGTTGCCGGGGCAAGTTTATCAGGAAACCGGACAGGGCGTTCAGACCCTTGCGGAAGGCGGGCAGCTTAGAAAGGTACTCAATCTCAAGACAAATACCCAAGAGGAGATGATGTTTTACCGTGCTCCCCCGTATAATGTCGCCTCGCGCTGCGGTTGTCTGCAGCCATGACGTTAAACTGACAAGGTAAGAAGCTTTTCATGACTGTCCGCACCCGCATTGCTCCATCTCCCACCGGTGATCCACACGTAGGTACGGCGTATATCGCCCTGTTTAACTACTGTTTTGCCAAGAGTCAGGGCGGGCAGTTCCTGCTGCGGATCGAAGATACCGACCAGCAGCGCTCTACCGCAGCATCGGAGCAGGCCATTCTCGACTCTCTGCGTTGGCTTGGGCTGGATTGGGACGAGGGTCCTGATGTGGGCGGCAGCTGCGGCCCATACCGTCAAAGTGAGCGCAGTGACATTTATCGTGAGCACTGCGAGCAGCTTATTGCCAAGGGGCTGGCATTTCGATGCTACCGCACTCCAGAGGAGTTGGATGCCCTGCGGGAGAGCCGTCGCGAGTCGGGGCTGCATACCGCACTAAAGCCGTCCGACCTGAAGCTGAGCGACGAAGAAGTGCAGCGCCGTGACGCGGCGGGGGCGCCCTATGTTATCCGTATGATCGTGCCCGAAGGCGAGGGGCGCTGTGAAGTTGAAGACATGCTGCGCGGTAGCATCGAACTGGACTGGGGGCAGGTTGATGCGCAAATTCTGCTGAAATCCGACGGGCTGCCCACATATCATCTGGCCAATGTGGTTGACGATCACCTGATGGGGATTACCCATGTATTGCGCGGCGAGGAATGGATTAACTCGGCGCCCAAGCACAAGCTGCTGTACGAATATTTCGGCTGGGAAATGCCGGTGCTTTGCCACTTGCCGCTGCTGCGCAACCCGGACAAGAGCAAGCTCAGTAAGCGCAAAAACCCAACCAGCATTCTTTACTACCAACGCATGGGGTTCCTGCCGGAGGCGCTGCTGAATTATCTGGGGCGTATGGGTTGGAGTATGCCCGATGAGCGCGAGAAATTCAGTCTGCAGACCATGATCGAGCACTTCGATATTCAGCGTGTCAGTCTCGGCGGACCGATTTTCGATGTGGAAAAGCTGCGTTGGCTGAATGGTCTCTGGCTGCGGGAAGATTTGGACGATGAGCAGCTTGTTCAGCGCTTGCAGGACTGGGCGCTGAACAAACACATGCTGATGACGCTGCTGCCGCATCTGAAACAGCGCATTGAGGTCTTTACGGATATTGCGCCGCTTGCGGCCTTCTTCCTGTCGGGCATGCTGCCGATCAGCAAGGACAGCTTCGCCGACAGTGCGCTCAGCGAGGAAGAATTGGCGGAGATGCTGCAATGCTGTCTGTGGCGCTTGGAAGCCGAGCAGAACTGGCAGCGGGATGCGCTATTCAATGATCTAAAGTCGCTGGCGACGGGGCTGGAAATCCGGATGAAGGACTTCATGCCACCGTTGTTTATCGCGATTGCCGGCACCACTGCGTCGGTATCGGTGGTGGATTCGATGGAAATTCTGGGGCCGGATATCAGTCGTGCACGCTTGCGGCACGCTGTTGAGGTGCTGGGTGGAGTGGGCAAAAAGCGGCTGAAAAAACTTGAAAAACGCTACCAGGCGGCGCTCAGTAGTCATAGCTAAGCTGCTGTGCATAAAGGTTTTTCGGCATTCGCGGCGCGGCGATTAAAAAAATGCGCTTTTTTCTCGGCGGCGTGTTGACAAGGTTAGGGGCGAACCTTAATATGCGCAGCCTCTTTCGGGGCTATAGCTCAGCTGGGAGAGCGCTTGCATGGCATGCAAGAGGTCGGCGGTTCGATCCCGCCTAGCTCCACCAAACAAAAAAAACCGCCTACTAGGCGGTTTTTTTTTGCCTGCGTTTTATCCTTTCTGCACGGAAGCGATTTTTTGCTGCTCAAGCCCTTGAGGCACTGCTAAACTGCCTCCATATAACAGCACTGGAATGTCGCGAAGCGATATTCAATAAGAGCGGAGTACAGAGATCGTGTCGACTATTTCCATCAGCCAGAGCCACGCAAAAAGCGAAGACGATGTGCGCGAGATGCTTGAGTCACTGGCTGAAAAGCTCAAGCATGAGTATGACGTCACGGCGCAGTGGCTCAGTGACCGTGAGCTGGAGCTGAAGCGCAGCGGCATAGAAGGGCGTTTAACGATGCTGAGCGGAGAGGTCAAAGTGGATCTTCGTCTGGGTATGCTAATGAGCCCGTTTAAGTCGAAAATCCGCGATGAGCTGTCCAGGGCAATGGCTGAAAAGCTGGCCTGAGTGCGGCAATTCGTCGCATTTATCACAGCCCGGGAAATATTTTCAGATCTCGTACTCTAAGCAGCATCCATGTGTTTCGAGGAGATCGGAAAGCCAATGGCGTTTGTTAAGCGATTTTACAGAGCCGTGTCCCTATATCCACTGCTACTGCTTTTAGCGGGCATGCTTGCCAGTGCGTCCAGTCACGCACTGTTACCGGCGGCGATGGGCAACGGCGACCCCCTGCCCAGTCTGGCCCCTATGCTGAAAAGCGTGAACCCGGCGGTGGTGAATATCTCGACATATACCACTCGCAATGTTCAGCAAAATCCGCTACTTAACGACCCTTTCTTTCGTCATTTCTTCAATGTTCCCGAGCAGCAGATGCGCCCTCGCCAGCGCCGTACGCAGAGCGCGGGTTCGGGAGTTATTATCGATGCGGGTGCAGGAACTGTACTCACTAACCATCATGTCATTGATGGTGCGGACGAGATCACCGTAGCGCTGGAAGACGGCCGTAGTTTCAAAGCGGAGCTGATTGGCTCAGATCCCGATGTCGATATTGCGGTGCTGAAAATCGAGGCCAAGAACCTCAGCGAAGTCGAGCTGGCAGATTCTGACAAGTTACAGGTCGGCGACTTTGTGGTGGCGATCGGCAATCCCTTCGGTCTGGGGCAAACCGTGACAACCGGTATTGTGAGCGCCCTTGGTCGAACCGGTCTTGGGATTGAAGGCTACGAGAATTTTATTCAGACAGATGCATCCATTAACCCCGGTAATTCTGGCGGCGCGTTGGTGAACCTGCGGGGTGAGCTGGTCGGTGTGAATACGGCCATTCTGGCGCCATCGGGCGGTAATGTGGGGATCGGCTTCGCGATTCCTGCCAATATGGCCATGGCCAGCATTGAGCAGATTCTCACTCACGGTGAGGTGCGTCGCGGTCAGCTCGGCGTCATCATTCAGGATCTTACCTCTGAGCTGGCCGAGGCCTTTGATATCAAACCCGGTCAGCGCGGAGCGGTGGTGGCTGAAGTGCAGGACGATTCCGCAGCGGATAAGGCCGGCATTAAAGCCGGGGATGTTGTTGTGGAAGTTGATGGCAAGGCCGTGCTGAGTTCCGCGCAACTCCGCAATGCGATTGGTCTGCGCCGTGTTGGTGACAAGGTGAAGCTCACATTGCTGCGCGATGGTAAGGAAAAAACCGTCAAAGCGACTCTGGAGTCGGCGAAGAAGCAGGTAGAGGCCGATCAGCGAGCGGTGCATCCACTGCTGGAAGGTGTTGGCTTGAAAAACTCGGACGACAACAAGGGTGTGGTGGTTACCGAGGTTAAGGTCGATTCGCCGGCGGTCGGTAAGCTTCAGCCTGGCGATTTACTCGTATCTGTCAACCAGCGCCGTGTTCGCAGCGTATCGGAATTGCAGGCTGCCGCCGGGACGAATGCAGACGGGATGTTATTGCGAGTGATTCGCGGTCGCTTCGCCAGTTGGGTAGTATTGAAGAAATAGTCACAATGACTGCCGCGTTCGCGTGGCAGCCTATCGGAGGCTCGTATGATGAGCGTGTACCATCGTTATTTTCGCAGTCTGTCGCTGATCTGCGCTGCGTTGTTGCTGCAGGCCTGTGCCGGGCTGCCCGTGAGCCAGGATTACGATACCAGCTATGACTTCGGCGCGGTGACGAGTTTTGCGTGGTTGCCCCCCAAAACACCGCGCGAGGAGTTGAGCAGCAAACCGTTTGACGAACTGACACATCGCCGGTTTGTCGAGGCGATCGCTCAGAATCTGGGGCAGCGCGGTCTGCAACAGGTGGAGCCTGAAAATGCCAGTGTGCTGATCAGCTATCACCTCAGCTCTGAAGACAAGATTAAAGTGGACAGCTTCGGTTCGTGGTACAGCCATTTTGGTTACTACCCCTGCTATCACTGCGGGTTTTACCCCGGCTTCAACTACCATCATTTCCACGACAATGACCTTTGGGTGCGGGAATATACCGAGGACGAAGTCATTATTGATATGGTGGACCCGGTCAGCAAGCGGTTGATTTGGCGGGGGAGTGTGGCACGTAACCAGCCAACGATGGCGACGCCGATGGAGCGAGATCTATACGTTACTGAAACGGTGAATGCCATCCTGGCGAAATTTCCGCCAGGATCTGTATCGCCTTGATTTAGGTGGGAAAGCCCTTGCAACACCGAGGCCTTTCCACCACAATAGCGCCCCGCGATTGGCCGCGCTGATCGCTGTTTTATGGTGACCCCTCCGGTCCCCTCGCAACGATAGATAGCAAACCCCGCCAGGCCCGGAAGGGAGCAACGGTAGTTATCGACTCGTGTGCCGGGGTGTGGCTGGTTGGGTCGCCACCCATCTTTCTCTATCTTCGTGATTCCCCACTGATTTTCTGCATGAGCCGTATGTTTATGTCCCTGCGGGGCTGGTGTATCCTTGGCGCTTGCTTTGAAGAGAGTCCCCAATGAGCTATCAGGTTCTGGCTAGAAAATGGCGCCCCAAGAGTTTCCGGGAAATGGCCGGTCAGAGTCATGTGCTCAAAGCCCTTATCAATGCGCTGGATCACGACCGTCTTCATCATGCCTACCTGTTTACCGGCACACGCGGTGTCGGTAAAACCACCATCGCACGTATTCTTGCCCGCTGTCTGAATTGTGAGCACGGCGTGAGCTCCGAACCCTGTGGCCAGTGTCAGGCCTGCGTGGCGATCAATGAGGGGCGCTTTGTCGACTTGATCGAGGTCGATGCGGCTTCGCGCACCAAGGTGGAAGATACCCGTGAGCTGCTGGATAACGTTCAGTACACGCCGACTCAGGGTCGCTACAAGGTGTATCTCATCGATGAGGTTCACATGCTCAGTGCCAGCAGTTTCAATGCGCTGCTGAAAACGCTCGAAGAGCCGCCGCCGCATGTCAAATTCCTGTTGGCGACGACAGACCCGCAAAAGATTCCGGCGACAATTCTCTCTCGTTGCCTGCAGTTCAGCCTGAAAAACCTCAGTCCCGAGCGCGTGGTGGACTATCTCAAGCAGATTCTCGAAAAAGAGATGATTGCCTACGATGACGCCGCGCTGTGGCTGCTGGGACGCGCTGCTGATGGCAGTATGCGCGATGCTCTCAGCTTGACAGATCAGGCGATTGCCTTTGGCTCAGGCAAGCTGGGCGAAGACGATGTTCGCCAGATGCTGGGCACTATTGACCACGCGGCGGTACATCGAATTGTTCGCGCGCTTTCCCAGCATGATGGCGCACAATTGCTGGCCATTGTTGCCGATCTGGCGGAATTGGGTGTTGATTTCGCCGGTGTGGCCAGCGAGCTGCTGGTGGTACTCCATCGTTTGGCGATTGCCCAGACGGTGCCGGAAGGCTTGGACAACAGTCTGGGCGATCGCCAAGCACTGCTTGAACTGGCGCAAACGCTCAGTGCCGAAGAGGTGCAGTTTTACTACCAGATGGCCCTCCAGGGGCGTCGTGATCTGGGTTTGGCGCCAGAGCTTCGGGGTGGCCTGGAAATGTTGCTGTTGCGGCTGCTGGCCTTTAAGCCCGAAGGTGTAATGGCGCCGCCAGTGCACAGACTGCCCGCGTCTACCAGTTATGAGGGAGGCGAGACGGCTCCTGAAAAAAAGCCATTAGCGGCTGACTCAGGTGGCGAGCAATCGCCGCCTGAAACAGAGGCTGTGGCAGATCTGTCTGCCAGCGAGCGTGCAAGCCGGTTACAAGCTGACGTGTCAGAGCCCGCTGAAGCGGTGTCGACGCCGCCCACCTCGGCGCCGAAGGCAGTACCGGCTCCGGAGCCCACCGTTGATACAGAGCCAGAGGTCGCGCCGGCGACCGCCATGGCGAATGGCGGGACGCAGCACTCGGTGGATGTGGGCGGTGAGGCGCCCCTGCCGGATGATTACGCCAACTGGGCGAATTATGCCGAGCAAGCCCCGGATTCACAGCCTGATTCGCGGATTGTGCCGGAGCCGCAGCCCGCACAATCGTCTGAACCGACACCTGTCACCGCGTCCCCGGCGAAGGCCGCGCTGGATGTGCTGGCCTCTCAGTATGTCCCGGAGCCAGTGCAGGATTCCGCGGTAGCAACGCCCTCAGCACAGTCCCGTGATTCTGAACACCCGGCCGCAACTGATAGCGGTGAGAAAATCTCCTTGGACGAGCTGGACGCCCGCTGTTGGCGCGAGCGCTTTGAGGCATTCCCTCTGCCCGGTATGCTGGGCAGTATTGCTGCACATTGCCAGATACATGAGCGTCTGGACTCCCGGCTGAGCTTTATCATCGGGGAGGCAAACGCCACCTTGCTGAACGACCGACAGGTCGAACGTCTTCAGGAACAACTTAGCGAGTACTTCGGCCAGCCGCTGAAAGTGACGGTAGAGCTGGGAGAGCCGCAGGAAGAGACGCCTGCGCAGTATCGCGCCAGGTTGCTGAGTGAGCAGTTAGCTGCGGCGCGGGTGGCCATCGAGTCTGATCCACTGGTGCTGCAGATTATTGAAGAATTTGGTGCGGAGCTGGAGCCCGAGTCGCTCAGCCTGCCGGGCCAGCGTGGGAGAGAGTGATGAAAGCCGATTTGAACGATTTGATGAAGAAAGCTGCCGAGATGCAGGAGAAGATGCAGAAGGCGCAAGAAGAGATGGCTAACCGTGAGGTGCTCGGTGAGTCGGGCGCCGGTTTGGTGAAAGTCACAATGACCGGGCGTCACGATGTGCGCCGGGTAGAAATTGATCCCAGTTTGCTCACCGAAGACAAGGAAATTCTCGAAGACCTGCTGGCGGCCGCCGTTAATGATGCGGTTCGCAAAGTCGAGGAGAGTAGCAAGAGTGAGCTGGGCGATATGCTGTCGGGCATGGGCATGCCCGGCGGATTCAAGATGCCTTTCTGATGGCCAATTTCAGCCCACTGATAGATGAGTTGATAGAGGCGCTGCGATGTCTGCCCGGCGTCGGGCCAAAGTCTGCGCAGCGCATCAGTTTTCAGTTGCTTGAGCGCAATCGTGGCGGCGCCCAACGCCTTTCTCTGGCGCTGCAGAAAGCGGTTGACGAAGTGGGTCACTGCCGCAGTTGTCGCACATTGACGGAAGATACTGAGTGCCGAATCTGCCGTGATCCCCGCCGTGACCAGCAGACAATCTGTGTGGTCGAGTCACCCGCGGATGTACTGGCTTTTGAGCAGGGCGGTGACTATCGCGGACTGTATTTTGTGCTGATGGGAAGGTTGTCGCCCATTGACGGCATCGGCCCAGAGGAGATCGGTATCGATCGCCTGGTTGAACGTGTACAGGCACTGTCGGTCAAGGAATTGATCTTGGCGACCAATCCCACCGTCGAGGGCGAGGCGACCGCTTTCTATATCGCCGAAGAAATGCGACGTCTGGGTGTTGCCGTCAGTCGCATCGCGCACGGTGTGCCACTGGGTGGTGAGCTTGAGTACGTCGATAGCGGCACCTTGTCCCACGCTCTGAAGGGGCGTCAACGCTTTGACTGATTCAACCGTATATATCGAAAAACAGGCAGATTTGAATGCCGCGTGTGAAGCGTGGCGGCGCAGCAGCTTTGTCGTGATGGACACCGAATTTATCCGTCGCGATACCTTTTACCCGATAGCCGGTCTGATTCAGGTAGGTGTGCAGGGACAGGTCTACCTGATTGACCCGCTGGGCATCGACGATTGGGGGCATTTTAGAACGCTGCTGGAAGACCCCGCGGTGGTCAAAGTTCTGCATTCCTGCAGTGAAGACCTGGAAGTCTTTGATCGTCTCTGTGGTGCTATCCCATCGCCCTTGTTGGATACTCAGATCGGTGCCGGGCTGGCGGGAGTCGGTGAGGGGCTGAGCTATCAGAAGCTGGTGGCGCACTATCTGGATATTGAGGTCGACAAGGGGGAGACTCGCTCCGACTGGCTGCAGCGTCCCTTGACTCAGAGCCAATGCCACTACGCCGCGCTCGATGTGGAATATCTTCAGCGTATCTACCCGATGCTGCGCGACCGCTTGGCCTCGTTGGGGCGTTTGGACTGGTGGCAGGAAGACTGTGAGCGAATGATTGCCCAGGCTAAAGCTCCCGCGCTGCCAGAGGAATACTACCTCCGTAATAAATCCTTGTGGAAGCTCAAAGGCCGTCAGCGTCTGGCGCTTAAGGTAGTGTGCGCCTGGCGTGAGGAAGAGGCACGTCGGAGAGATATGCCTCGCGGACGGATTTTCAAAGATCCGGTCTGTTTTGAGCTGGCGCGCCGTCTGCCGGAGAGCCGGGGAGAGCTGTCGCGAATCAAGGACCTGTCACCGGGGAGTATCCGCCGCTACGGCGACACGCTGATAGCCTTGCTGGACGAGGTCCGCGACGCACCGGAAAACGCTATTCCAGCCGCTGGCGATCGCCCGCTGACATCAGCACAGAAAGCGGATTTGGCGCGACTGCGCCAGCGTGGCGACGATATCGCGGAGCAGCTGGCAATGCCTGCTGGCTTATTGTGTCGCCGTCGCGACCTGGAAGCGCTGGTGCGCGAAGGGCAGGTGCCGGAAAGTATGGGAATGTGGCGGCTGTCGCTGCTGGCGGAGCCGTTGCTGGCGGCACTGGAGGAAGAATAATGCGTCGAATCTGCAGCATATATCGCAGTGCCAAGCGTGAGGGTATGTACCTCTACGTCGATAAGGCAGAGGGCTTGGAGCGGGTGCCGGAAGCCTTGATGGCGAAGTTTGGACAGGCTGAGCACGCTATGACGCTGCTTATTGATGAAGGGCGAAAACTGGCTCGGGCCGATGCGGCGAAGGTGTTGCAGGATATCGCCGATAACGGATTTTACCTTCAGCTACCGCCGGTTGACGAACCTGCACTCAACCCGCGGGAAGACCGTTGATTGCCCGTCGACAGCAGCCTTTCTGGGAGTATAAAACGCTCGCAGAACTGAGCGATCAGGAGTGGGAGGCGCTGTGTGACGGCTGTGGACGCTGCTGTTTGCACAAGCTGGAGGACGAGGATAGTGGCGAGCTGGCATTTACCAATGTGGCCTGCCGTTTGCTCGATCTCAAGAGTGGCCGTTGCGGCGACTATAGCCACCGGCAGCAGCGCGTGCCGGGTTGTGTCAATCTTCGCAAAGAGCTCGCCGACGTCGCCTACAGCTTGCCGAGTAGCTGCGCCTACCGCCGTATGCATGAGGGTAGGGGGCTGGCTGAATGGCACCCGCTGCGCAGCGGCGATGAGCGCGCCATGCGAGCGTTGGGCATTGCGGTGGGAGGCCGCTGTATCAGTGAGAGCGAGGTCGCGGAAGCGGACTTCGAAAACCATATTATTCATTGGATTGATTAGGGAATCGTATGATCGATCAAAACGACTATGCCCTAGCGTGGCAGGTCTACCTCGGTGTCGGGGTGATTGCTCTGTTGCTTTGGTTGCTGCTGTTGCGCGCCTACCGGCTGACGGGGCTCAAACTGTGGGCCTTGCTGGCGGTGGCGGCACTGGTATTGCTGCCGAGTCATCACCCTGATGTGGCTGGCTTGTGGATGCCGGCCACCATTGGCGCCTTACTGAGCCTGATGACTGGCGGTATCGAGTCGGCGATGGCGTCTTTGATTATTATCGGTGCCGGGCAGATTGCCGCACTGGTTCTGGCGATTACCTGGACGCTGATTGCGGCAAAGAAAGCGCCGTCAACTCCGACTAAGCCCACGCCAGCGAGCAGTGAACGGGTGGAGCCGCAGCTCTAGCGTTTGATTTATTGCACTGAGCTGCTTCCCGTGTTGCCGCTGCACTTGCTGTCAGCCCACGTGGCAAGTAGGCTTCGCGGTGATGTGATTTACGTGAAGAGGTTTGAAACAGGGCGTACCCGCCTTCGAATCTCATGTTGAACGACGACCCGGACGCACCGGGTCAGCCGAGCAGGATACATTGATGAAATTTACCGGTACGGATTCCTACGTCGCTACCGACGACCTGAGTATGGCTGTTAATGCAGCCGTGACCTTGCAGCGTCCACTGTTGATCAAGGGGGAGCCCGGCACGGGTAAAACCCTGCTGGCCGAGCAGGTGGCATCAGCACTGGGAATGAGGCTGATTCAATGGCATATCAAATCCACCACGAAAGCCCAGCAGGGCTTGTATGAATACGACGCGGTATCACGCCTGCGGGATTCGCAGCTCGGCGATGACCGGGTTCACGACATTGCCAACTACATTAAGCGCGGCAAACTGTGGGAAGCCTTCGATGCCGATGAGCAGGTGGTGCTGCTGATTGATGAAATCGACAAGGCAGATATCGAATTCCCCAACGACCTGCTGGTCGAGCTGGACCGTATGGAGTTCTTTGTCTACGAAACTGGCGAAACGGTAAAAGCCAAGCATCGTCCCATCATTATCATCACCAGTAATAATGAGAAAGAACTGCCTGACGCATTCCTGCGTCGCTGTTTCTTCCACTTCATTAACTTCCCCGACCGGGAAACCATGGAGAAAATCGTTGACGTGCATTACCCAACGATTTCCCGTGATCTGGTGCAGGAAGCGCTGGAAGTGTTCTTTGATGTACGCAAAATTCCGGGCCTGAAGAAAAAGCCGTCCACGTCTGAGCTGATCGATTGGTTGAAGCTGTTGATGGCCGATGATATTCCCGCGGAAATTTTCAAAAACCGCGACGCCAGCAAGGCCATTCCGCCACTCTATGGTGCGCTGCTGAAAAACGAGCAGGATGTTCATCTGCTGGAGCGCCTGGCGTTTATGCATCGCCGCGAGAACCGCTAAGCCATGTTGGTGCAATTCTTCTACGGCCTTCGTAATGCGGGGGTGCCGGTCAGCATTCGAGAACTGCTGGACCTGATGGCCGGGCTGGAAGCGCGTTTGGCGTTTATGGATGTCGATGAGTTTTACCAGCTTGCCCGCGTGTGCATGGTCAAGGATGAGAAATACTACGACCGCTTCGACAAGGCCTTTGCGGCTTATTTTAACGAGCTGTCAACGCTGGACGACGTGATCGAGGCGCTGATTCCCGACGACTGGCTGCGCACTGAGTTTCTCAAGCAGTTGAGCGACGAGGAAAAAGCTAAGATCGAGTCTCTGGGCGGTCTCGATAAGTTGATCGAGGAATTCAAAAAGCGGCTGGAAGAGCAGAAGGAACGGCACGAAGGCGGCAATAAGTGGATTGGCACCGGAGGAACATCCCCCTTTGGTCACGGTGGCTATAATCCCGAAGGCATCCGTATCGGCGGCGAGAGTCGTAACAAAAAGGCGGTTAAGGTTTGGGAAAAGCGCGACTTCAAAGATCTGGACGATTCGGTCGAGTTGGGCACGCGGAATATCAAAATTGCCCTGCGTCGCCTTCGCAAATTTGCCCGCAGTGGCGCGGCTGAAGAGCTGGATATCGATGACACCATTTCGTCCACTGCGCGCAACGCAGGGCTACTGGATTTAAAAATGGTGCCCGAGCGGCACAATGCGGTCAAAGTGCTGCTGTTCTTTGATGTTGGCGGTTCCATGGATCCGCATATTCGCGTGTGTGAAGAACTGTTCTCCGCCGCACGCACCGAGTTCAAGCATATGGAGTATTTTTACTTCCATAACTTCCTGTACGAATCGGTGTGGAACAATAATATTCGCCGCCACAGTGAGCGAATTCCCTTGCTGGATGTACTGCATAAATACAGCAGCGATTACAAAATCATCTTCGTAGGCGACGCTGCCATGTCTCCCTACGAAATTCTCCAGCCAGGCGGCAGTGTCGAGCATTGGAACGACGAAGCGGGCGAAGTGTGGATGCGTCGCTTGCGAGACACCTACGACAAGGTGGTGTGGCTCAATCCGGTGCCCCCGGAAGACTGGAGCTGGACCCATTCCATTGGCCTTACCGAAGAGCTGATGGAAGGGCATATGTACCCCATGACACTGGCGGGTCTGGAAGAGGCAATGGCCTATCTGGCCCGCTGAGGCCTCAGCCGCGTGCGGCGGCTGAGAATGCCAGCAGTGCGGCTGTCACCGCGACATTGAGCGACTCGATGCCATTGGCCATCGGAATTTGCAGTCGGGCGTCGCTGATCTCCAGCGTCTCCCTGCTGACACCCTCGGTTTCATTCCCTAGAACAAAGATCCGACTCTTACCCGGTGACAGCTCAAACAGTGAGTGTTGCGCGTGGGAAGACAGGCACAGCACTTCAGCGCCATCCTCTTGCAAGCGGCGGAGTTCGGGTAGCAGGCGGTCGCAGTGGTAGAGCGGGCAGTTAAATACGGCACCGGCGCTGGCCTTGATGACCAGCGGTGACAGGCTGGTGCCACCCTTGCGGGGCACAATCAGGCCGTCGATGCCACTGGCCGCCACTGAGCGGATAATCATGCCGAGATTCTGCGGATTACTCACGCCATCTAAGGCGATGTAGCAGGGTGACCCTTGCTGCAAGGTTTCGGCGGTGATTGCGGTGGTCGGATGGTAGTCTGCCAGCTCCAAATCGGCGGCAACCCCCTGGTCCTGTTTGCCATTCTTGGAGATTCTCGACAATGCCTTGCGGTCGTGCCAGGCGAGCTGAACCCCTTTCTTTTCTGCCAGTGCAAGAATTTCTGCAACAATACCGTCTTTGCGGTTGCTGTCGGCCAAGTGGAGTTTGTACACCCTGAGGCGCGGATTCTGTAGTGCCTCGAGGACGGGTTTACGTCCGTAAATAGTCAGAAGTTGCTGGAAAAACTGCTTTTTCTCAAGGTATTGCTGGCGATCGTCGCTCATTGCCTGTGGGGTGCTCATTCAGCGTGGTGGCCGGGAAAGCCCAGTGTTGCCCGGGCAGCCTCAGTAATCCGCTCTGCGGCATGCTGCAGGCGTTGCGCAACGGCAAGTATATCCTCGGCGCTAATGGGGTTGCTAATGCTGCCCGCTGAAATAACGAGCTCTGGCTCCTCGCCGTCGCCAAATACCGGGACAGCGATATTGGCGACGTGGTACCGCCGACCTTTTTCTATGCGGTCCAAGTGGTAATTGCTTTCGCAGAGCTGTTCCCGATAGCGGCGAGCATGATCTGCCACTTCCTCAAGGCTCCAGTTTTCCTTGGGCTTGGCCAGTTCCTGTTCAAAGCGCCGCTCCGCATCACTAATCAGCGTTACCTCAAAGCCCCGCGCTCGAATGCCAATCACGGAAATGCGCAGTCGCTTATCCAGCTCCTCGTCCCACTCTCCGAGATGGGCCTGTGCTGCATGCAGCCATTGGTTGAGCTTGCCGGCGGATGACCAAGCAATAAAGCAGGCGCCCAGGGGGGCAATGGCCGGTAACCTCAGTCCTTGCTGGTAAGGGAAGTGTAGTGGTTGAGGGATGCCGTAGTTGGCCAGCAAGACCAGTTGTTCTCCACTGCGCCCCAATACGCCACAGCCCAATTTCAGTTCCCGTCCGAGGGCTTCCAGTTCAGGTCTTGCGAATTCCAGTACCGGGAACTGTGCGAATGCGGCAATGCCTGCCGCCGCAATGCTTGGACCGAGGCGGTAGGCCTTGCTGCGGGGGTCCTGGGCGAGAAAACCGTATCGGGCCATGGTGCTGAGGATGGCGTGACATGTGGCTTTGTTCAGCCCCAGTATCCGCGTTAGCTCGGTGAGGCCAAAGGCTTTACTGGGGTGGCTCATGAACAAGTCCATAATCGCCAGCACACGAGCAGTGGGTTTTGAAAACACGGGAAGGGGCCCTTTTGGTTAACGGATCTGTCGCTATTTTACGGAATATTCAGGCTGAGGCACGTGCAGTTTTCGTTTGATCTTGGTGCGCTGCATTCTGCAGAGAAATAAAATGGTGCATAAATCATTTGTGTTGGCCTGTAATTTGCTTTGTTTCGGTGCGAAATGATGGGTTGCGTGCGTTGTTATTGCGCAATGCTCATCCTGCTTTCATGAGTTGAATTTATAACATCATGAAAATAAAGAAAAAAATTATCCCGTTAAGTGCGCCTTATCAGGGCCTCCGGGGAATTGGGCAAGGGGCCATTTATTCTTTGGATGCTTTATTGTGGTGCATGGTAATAAAAAGGTGCGATTTTACTGCACATGCGTTTTAGGAGAACCGGATGAGAACACCGCTTTCACGATTTACGCCCGCTTTTGTAGCGTTTTTTTGTGCGCTGGCTGCAGGGCCGAGCCATGCCGATAGCCTGAGTGGCGCGAATACCGCATGGATTCTGACCTCGACGGCCCTGGTATTGTTTATGACGCTGCCTGGGCTGGCGCTGTTTTACGGTGGCCTGGTTCGAAGTAAGAATATTCTCAGCGTGCTGATGCAATGTTTCAGTATTACCTGTGTGGCCTCGCTGCTCTGGTTTGCCGTCGCCTATAGTATGGCCTTCAGTGAAGGCAATGGCTTTGTTGGCGGGCTGAGTAAAGCGCTGTTGGCGGGCATCGGCGAGGACACTCTCAGTGGCGACATTCCCGAGACGGTGTTTGTCATGTTCCAGATGACCTTTGCGATTATTACCCCGGCGCTGATCGTCGGCGGTTTTGCGGAACGCATTCGCTTTTCCGCCGTGATGATGTTTTCGGCGCTTTGGTTGCTGGCGGTTTACGCCCCGGTTACTCACTGGGTCTGGGGCGGCGGTTGGCTGGGGCAGATGGGCTTGCTCGATTTTGCCGGTGGCACTGTTGTCCATATTACCGCAGGTGTTGCGGCACTGGTTGCCGCTATGGTGCTTGGGCCGCGTAATGGCTTCGGCCAAATGGCCTTGCCACCGCACAATCTAACCATGACCTTCACCGGGGCTGGCATGCTGTGGGTTGGCTGGTTTGGTTTCAATGCCGGCAGTGCACTGGCCGCCAACGGGGATGCAGGCATGGCCATGCTGGTTACCCACCTCTCGGCAGCCACTGGCTGTTTGACCTGGTCGTTTATTGAATGGCTGCGCTTTGGCAAGCCCAGCGCACTGGGCGCTGTCACCGGAATGGTGGCGGGGCTTGGCACCATCACACCCGCGTCGGGCTATGTGGGGCCAGCAGGTGCGGTCGTGATCGGTCTTAGTGCGGGCATCGTCTGCTTCTATTGTACCCTTTGGCTCAAGCAGGTCCTGAAAATTGATGATTCGCTGGATGTCTTTCCGGTACACGGTGTTGGCGGTATTCTCGGTACTTTCCTGGCGGGGATTTTTGCCAGCGCGGAGCTTGGCGTATTCAGCGGTCAGGGTCTGGCAGACGGCGTCAGCATCGCTCAGCAGTTGAAAGTGCAGTTGATTGGTATTGGCGCCACGCTGGCCTATACGGCAATTATCAGCTTTATCTTGTTTAAACTGGTGGACGTTGTCATCGGTTTGCGTGTCAGCGCTGACGAAGAATCGGAAGGTCTGGACCTGACAGGCCATAACGAGGTGGGGTACGATCTTTAAGTCGTCATCTGCATCGTTGAGAGCCCGGCGTTTGCCGGGCTTTTTTGTTTCTGGAGCCCTGAATGCGAGCGTTTATTCTGTATGGCACTTCCGCCTGCCACCTCTGTGAATTGGCGGAGGCGGTGCTGGCCAATGTGCTGGCTGTGCAGCCAGACTGGCAGATTGAACTGATTGATATTGCTGATCGCGACGAGTGGATTGCGCAGTACGGAACGCGAATTCCGATATTCGCTGAGGGAGAGCGTGAGCTCGACTGGCCCTTTGATGAGGCTGCCGTGCTGGCCTTTGCCGGAGATGCGTTGTGAACGTGTCCGCATTGTGGCGTTACCCAGTGAAATCGCTGACTGGAAACAGTGAGCGGTCGATGACGCTGGATCGGCGGGGACCGGCAGGCGATCGTCGCTGGATGCTGATGGATGAACGGGGGCATTTTCTGACCCAACGGCAATTGCCGTCAATGTGTCGGCTTCACGCCGAGGAGCAGGCAGGCGGCGTGTTGCTGCGTCATCTCGACCGCAGTGAGAGCATCTGGCTTGAGAAGCCCTGTGGAGCTAAGCCCGTGCGAGTGGTGGTATGGGAGGATAGCTGTGAGGCCTTGGATGCGGGGGAGGCCGCCGCGCAATGTCTGTCGGCATGGTTGGGGCAGCCGGTGAGACTCTGCTATCAGCCCGACGACAGTGAGCGACAGATTGATTTGACCTATGCGCGAGCGGGTGATCAGTTCAGTTTTGCCGATGGTTTTCCGTTTCTGCTGTGCACTGAAGCGAGTTTGCGGCTGTTGGAAGACGCCTATGGTGATGTCCTGGCAATGCAGCGGTTCAGGCCCAATATTGTGGTCGCCGGGACAACCCCGTTTGCTGAGTTGACGTGGCGCCGCTTGCGTATTGGTGATGTGGACTTCGACGTGGTCAAACCCTGCACGCGCTGCGTGATTCCCAGTCTCGATCCGAGAACCGGTGAGCGGCAGCGGGCAGTGTCACTGCTATTGCGTGACCATTGTAAACACGAGGACAAGATCGTCTTTGGTCAGAACCTGATTCACCGCAGCCTTGGCGAGATTCGCTGCGGTGATCCAGTTAGCGTTCTGGCGTAATCCCGGGCTCAGTTGAACTCGTCAACAGGACTGATACGACGCTCGTGATTAGCCAGAATGGGCTTGGAAAGTTCCAGCTTTTCGCCGTACACCACACTGAATGCCAGCACATTCTTAATATAGTCGCGGGTTTCGCCATAGGGCAGGTTTTCTATCCAGATGTCTGCCGGCATGTTGCCATTCTGGCGCATCAACACCCTTTCAACCCTCGAAGGGCCGGCGTTGTACGCTGCGGTAGCCAATATTCGGTTACCGCTGAAGCGCTTGAGTAGTTGACCAAGATAAAAGCCACCCATCGCGATATTGGTATCGGCATCGAGCAGTTCGCTGCGCGAGGGCGTCGGTCGGCCCATCTGCCTGGCCAGTGTGCGTGCGGTGCCGGGCATAATTTGCATGACGCCGCGCGCACCAACGGGAGATCGCGCATCCTCGGCAAAAGCACTTTCCTGTCTGGCAATTGCATAAATCCATTTAGGATCAATCTCTTCGCGTGCTGCGGTTTGCATGAACTGCTCGCGATAGGCCATCGGGAAACGCAGCTCCAGGTCGTCCCATTCCCCCGCGCGAATAGCCGTGACAATAGCCTGGTGAGGCCACTGCCATTCCAGGGCTAATTGCCCCGCGGCGATTTTTTCGGCGGTATTAAGGCTGCGCATGGCGTAGTTCCATTCCAGTCTTGCCGTGTTCAGTTCACCCTGCCAGAACAGCTCTCGAGCGCGGATAACAGCGCTGTGCTGCCGGACTTCATCCAGCAGAGCGACATCCAGATTGCGGCGCTCCCCGAGCCGGTACTGCTGGTTGAGCAAATCGGCCGCCATGAAGCTGTAGTAGCCTCGCTGCGTAGCGAGGGTTCGCAGTATCTGGCTGGCATTTTCGGTCAGTCGTTGCTGTTTTTCCGTTTCGGCTCTGGCCCACCAGTATTGCCAATCCGGTTCAGCGCGCAGCTTGGCAGGCAGCAGGGCGATAAAGCGTTGAGCCGCTTCCCAGTCCCGGTCTTTCAGGGCGAGACGAATACGCCATTCGGTAAGGTAGGGATCTTCAAATGCAGGGTCATTTGCATTGATCCAGTCACGGGCGTAGTCCATGTCGCCGGCAATAATCTGCCGGGCAAACGCATCGCGAAGGGCGTAGTTTTGCTCGTTAGTAAAACCCAGTTCCCGATCAAGCTGGTGCCAAAGCGTATTGGCTTCTTCGAACTTGTTCTTGGCCAGGCGGCGCAGGCTCAGCAGCGCAAGGCGGCGGTTGTCATCCGTCGGCGCCATAGTAAAACCGCGTTGGTAAAGCAGAGCCGGGTTCTCTAATAGCTGGATTTCAGCGTCGCTACCGGGAACCTTGCGCAACAGGTAAACAGCGAGGCTGTGCTGCCCGGCTTCAATGGCTAGCTGTGCGCGCTGCCAGTGTTGTCGCCGGTATTCGGCGGTGGACAGGCTGCTCAGCCATTGTTTTAGGGCGGGGTCGCAGGCATCGGGGAGGGAGCGGCCGGTTTGCCAGAGGGCTTCCGTTTCGGCGTTGGCGGTGCGGGTATCTCCTTGCTTGTAAAGGGCGCGCAGGTAATCGCAGCGCATAAACGACGGCGGATCCTGTCGGTAGTAGCGGACAAACTGTGCCCACTCACCGCGACGGCGGAGCTGGTAGAGCCAGGCAATACGAATGCGTTGACCAACAATCGTGTCGCGGTACTGCTGGAGGTAAACGTCGATAGTGCCGTGGGAGAGCTCGCTGATCTGTGCTTTGATCAGTTCCAGTTCCAGATAAGGGTAGAGGGCATATTGGTGCAATGCCGGGAGCAGGGCTTCTGCCTGCTCGCTGCGGCCGCGACTGATATTCTCCATGGCTTCGCGGTATAATTGCCGCTCCTTCGCCAGACTTTCAGCGTCGGCATGGGCCAGCGGCACTGCGACATAACACAGCGCAATGCTGAAGATTGTCGACAAGCAGGCGCGAATGATCATCCTTTTAACCCTGTAGGCGTGCAAAAACGTTCGGTTGATCCGATTTTCAAGACTAATATCCACGGAATTCACTATATGCCTTTACTCCGCGGCACTCAATTGCAGCACAGCATTGGGCAGCAGATTGTGCTCGACAACGCAGAAATCCAACTCGATGCCGGTGACCGGGTCTGCCTGCTGGGACGCAACGGCAGCGGTAAATCCACCTTGCTGCGAATGATAGATGGCAGTTTAGCGCCGGATTCGGGAGAACTCTGGCGCCAGCCGGGCATTCGCATCGCGCGGATGGAGCAAAATCTGGATTTTGCCTCGGCGGATGACAGTGTTTACGACGTGGTCGCGGACGGTCTCGCAGAAATTGGCGGCCTGCTGAAGCGCTACCACCACCTCACGCTTCAGGAAATGGATGAAGCTGCACTTCGCGAGCTGGAGAGTCTACAAAAGCAAATTGAGACGCTCGATGGCTGGCGTTTTCAGCAGCGTATTGAGTCCACCTTAAGCCGCTTGGAGTTGGCGCCTGAACTGGCCATTTCCTCGCTGTCGGGAGGCTGGTTGCGGCGAGTATCGCTGGCACGTGCCCTGGTTGGCGAGCCGGATATTCTGCTGTTGGACGAACCCACGAACCATCTGGATGTAGAGGGAATCCTCTGGCTGGAGCAATGTGTGAGGGGTTTTGCCGGTTGTGTTCTGTTTGTGACGCACGACCGGGCGCTGATCGAATCGCTGGCGAATCGTATTATTGAACTGGATCGCGGAGCACTGAAAAACTATCCCGGCAGTTATCAGCGTTATCTGGAGCAGCGCGAGCACGACCTGGCGGTGGAGGCTGAGCAAAACGCGCTGTTCGATAAGCGCTTGGCTCAGGAGGAAACCTGGATTCGGCAGGGTATCAAGGCCCGCCGCACCCGCAACGAGGGTCGAGTCCGCGCTCTGGAACAGATGCGCCGCGAGCGCGCCCAACGCCGGGAGCAGCAGGGACAGGCGAGCCTGACGGTGAATGTCGGCAACCAGACGGGAAAAATGGTTGCCGAGTTAACGGATGTCAGTTATCGGGTTGCAGACAAAACGCTGGTTAAAAACTTTAACCTGCTGATTAGTCGCGGCGACAAGCTGGCATTGATTGGGCCTAACGGCGCTGGAAAAACGACCCTGCTTCGGCTGATCCTCGGTGAGCTGGCGCCTCAGGAGGGGAGTGTGCGTCAGGGCAGTAATCTCCAGGTGGCTTACTTTGATCAGCTGCGGGATCGGCTGGATCCGGATGCGCGTGTTGTGGATATCGTCGGCCAGGGTCGCGAATCGGTCACGATCAATGGGCGGGATCGCCACATTATGTCTTATCTCGGCGACTTCCTGTTTTCACCGGAACGCGCCCGCAGTCATTTCGGTGTGCTGTCGGGCGGCGAACGCGCCCGAGTGCAGCTGGCCTGCCTGTTTACTCAGCCGGCTAACGTACTGGTGATGGATGAGCCGACCAACGATCTGGATATGGAAACACTGGAGCTGCTGGAAAGCCTGCTGGTGGAGTTTTCTGGCACCGTCTTGCTGGTCAGCCACGACCGGGCCTTTGTCGACAGCGTAGCGAGCAGTTGTTTGTTGTTTGAAGGCAATGGCCAGATCAGTGAGCACATCGGCGGTTACCGGGAAGTCGCTGCTTATCAGGCCCGGCAGGCCAAACAGCAACTGGGCACTGAAAAGAGCGCGGTGTCTGAGCAGAGCAGTACTGGTCCCAGGGCAGACGCGCCGGTAAAGACCGCGCCACGTAAGAAGTTGAGTTATAAAGATCAGCGGGAGTTGGATGCCTTACCAGAGCGTATTGAGACGCTGGAGGCGGAGTTGGAGTCGCTGGCAGAACTCAGCGCAAGTGCTGAGTTTTACCAGCAGGATGCCGACAGCATTGCCGATACCATGGCAAAGATGACCGCTTTGCAGGAAGAGCTGGACAGCAGCATGGAGCGCTGGTTAGCGCTCTCTGAATAAGCCGCTAGTCGTGCTCGCTACTGACGCGCACTGCGAGCACGTCGCATTTGGCGCCGTGTAGCACCGCATTGGCGGTGGACCCCAGCAGAAGTGCCAGTCCTTTGCGGCCGTGACTGCCGACAATAATCAGATCGCAGTCCAGCTCTTTGCATAGGTCGTGAATCTGGGCCTCGGGACGCCCGGTAAGCAGGTGAATCTTGTCGTCGGGGATGTCAAACTGCCCGGCGTATTTTTTCAGCGTCTCTTCGGCCTGTTGTTGAAGCTCTTCCTGAATGCCGGAAAAGTCCATGGGAATATCGCCGCCATAGGCCAGGCTCAATGGTTCTACAACGTGAATCAGGTGAAGTTCGGCTTGGTGTTGCCGAGCCATTGCCGCCGCGCGCTTGACGACGGGAATGGCTTCGTCGGAAATGTCGACGGCGGTGAGAATACGCTGGTAATTGGCCATACAGCCTCCTTAAATCTAGCCAGTCGAAAAAAGGCTATTAACAACTATGCAGTTCGTGCTGTCCAGTGTGAGGCAGTTTTTTGAGGATAACCATGTTCTGGATCATCGCTTCGCTGGTTTTGGCATTCATGCTGGCCCCAATTCTCTGGATTGTGCCCAGTCCTCGGCAGCGCCGACAAATGCGTTTGCGCGAGCGTGCTCGGGAATTGGGCATTACCGTACAAATCGCCACATTCCCGCAAACCCGGCGCCAGCGAGTGAGAAAGGAAGAGGAATATCAGGGCTTGGCTTACTGCATGGCTTTGCCCAAGGCGCGTGCAGCAGAACGTTGGCGATTCTGGCTGGATGCAGCCGCTCGGGAGGGCGAGGAATTTACACCAACTGCCGCCATAGCGGCTGCGATGCAGCGCGTGGCTGGTGAACTGCCGAATGATTGCCGGGTCGTGGAAGCCGGAGGGCGAATGCTGCGGGTCTGGTGGCGCGAAGCCAATGCCGAGGTGGCAACCGTTGAGGCATTGGCGGATTTGATGAACCGAATGATCGACGAGGATTTTGCCGATGAACAGTGAATCGACGCTGGCGCCAGGCCGCTATCGCCACTATAAAGGAGGGGAGTACCGGGTTTACGGTGTGGCCCGTCACAGTGAAACTGAAGAGCAGTTGGTTGTTTACCGCCCACTTTATGGCGATGGTGACTTGTGGGTTCGCCCATTGTCCATGTTTACGGAAGCCGTGGAAATTGCCGGCAATACGCAGCCTCGATTTGCGTTGCTGGAAGCGGAAACGGCGGACATTGGTCACAACATCTCTTGATTGGCAGCGGGCTCGGCCTTGACCCATAGGGGTTGAACACTTATATATGTCGCCTCGCACGCTGGCGCGTCACACATTCGCATTTCGCAGATTAAGGGAAACATGGGCAAATCACTGGTAATTGTGGAGTCACCGGCCAAGGCCAAAACGATCAATAAGTATCTGGGATCGGATTTTGTGGTGAAATCCAGCGTTGGCCATATCCGCGATCTGCCCACCAGCGGTAGCGGCAGCAGCTCGGTTGATCCCAAGGAGCGCGCGAAAGCGGCTGCCTTGACCCGTAAAATGTCACCGGAAGAGAAAGCGCAGCATAAAAAGAAGAAGGCGCGTGAACAGCTGGTTGCACGAATGGGCGTTGATCCCGAGCATGGCTGGGAGGCGCGCTATGAAATTCTGCCCGGCAAGGAAAAGGTGGTCAGCGAGCTGAAGAAATTGGCTGAAAAGGCCGACACCATCTACCTCGCGACGGACCTTGACCGCGAAGGAGAGGCCATTGCCTGGCATTTGCGTGAAGCCATTGGTGGCGATCAGGCTCGCTACAAGCGAGTGGTGTTTAACGAAATTACCAAAAAGGCGATTCAGGACGCCTTTTCTCAGCCTACCGAACTCGATATCAACCGTGTGAACGCCCAGCAGGCGCGCCGTTTCCTCGACCGGGTGGTCGGGTATATGGTCTCGCCACTGCTGTGGGCAAAAATCGCTCGAGGGCTGAGCGCGGGACGGGTGCAATCAGTGGCCGTTCGTCTGATTGTTGAGCGCGAGAAAGAGATTCGAGCCTTTGTTCCCGAGGAATACTGGCAGATTCACACTGAAAACAGCGCCGAGGCCGGCAGTCTGCGCCTGGAGGTGAAGAAGCAGGGCGATAATGCCTTCCGTCCCGGCAATGAGCAAAGTGCCATGGCGGCGGTCGAGGCCTTGCAAAAAGCCGATTACGCGGTAACCGGGCGCGAAGATAAACCCACGCGCAGCAAACCGGGAGCTCCCTTCATTACCTCCACCTTGCAACAGGCCGCCAGTACCCGCCTGGGCTTTGGTGTGAAGAAAACCATGATGCTGGCGCAGCGGCTCTACGAAGCTGGCTACATCACTTACATGCGTACAGACTCGACAAATTTGAGCAACGATGCCGTTGCCGCTTGCCGGGACTATATCAGTGAGCATTTTTCCGATCGTTACCTGCCGGACCAACCGCAGCGCTACTCCAGTAAAGAGGGGGCTCAGGAAGCTCACGAGGCGATTCGTCCCTCAGACGTCAACGTCGAGCCCACTCAGCTCTCGGGCATGGAGCGGGACGCAGAGCGCTTGTATACCCTGATCTGGCGGCAGTTTGTGGCTTGTCAGATGGCGCCTGCGGAATTCACCAGTACGTCGATTATCGTTAAGGCGGGCGACTTTGAATTGCGTACCCGCGGGCGCGTCGTTCGATTTGACGGCTTTATGAAAGTGCAGCCTCCCGCGGCCAGTAAAAAGGAAGAAGATCAGGAGTTGCCCGATGTGAAGGTGGGCGACGCATTGCAGTTGGTCAAGGTTGACCCCAGCCAGCACTTCACCAAACCGGCACCGCGCTATACCGAAGCGGCCCTTGTCAAAGAGCTGGAAAAACGCGGTATAGGTCGTCCGTCAACCTATGCGGCGATTATTTCCACGATTCAGGATCGCGGTTACGTCAAGGTGGAAAACCGTCGCTTCTATGCAGAGAAGATGGGCGATATCGTCACCGTCCGTCCCGGCTTTGCGCGGAACTTCCTGTTGC